>NZ_CP146964.1 GCF_037113525.1 Butyrivibrio fibrisolvens
ATGCCAAACAATATTGTTAAAAAAGGTGATAATTATAAGAAAAGTAATTTCCTTATAACTTCAAAATACAAATCTTCTATTCTTGAAAACAAAATCTTATCTATCGCTCTTGCTAATGCAGATGATATTCATGAAGAAAGTGAAGGACTGGTTTATGAAATCGCAGTTTCAGATCTTAAACGTAAGATGAATATCAGTAAGAGCTATGGTAGTTTCTACGATAAGCTTGATGATGCTGCCAAGTCTATGACAGGTCGTACGATTGGTACAAGTAATAAAAAGAATCGTACATTCGATTACATATCCGTTGTTACAAGAGCTACAAGTAAAGATGGAATATTCAGGATCATTTTTAATCCTGCTTTAAAAGAGAATATTATAGATATTAAAGACAAATTTACCGTACTTAAGCTTTCTACAATGTTATCTTTTAAGTCTTCCTACTCTCTCCGTTTATATGAACTTTTGAAAGACGAATTACAGGAGATAAAGTGGCAACAGGATCGTGAAGCCATTGCCGCTGGAAAAAAGAATACATACAGGCAGGAAAATCTTTTTAAGTATGAGACATCAATAGGTCTTGCTGAGTTAAAACTTGAAATGGGCGTTGTTAATGCAGAGCTTGATAAAGTTAAAAGAGTACTTCAGGGCAAGAATCCTGATTACGAGAAAGCTGTAGCAAGCTCCCCGGAACAGATTTTCAAATCCTGGAGCGATTTTAGAAGGCGTGTTTTAGAGAAGGCTACTGAAGAAATAAATGAAAAGACAGATCTTCATGTTGAATTTGAAGCTGATAAAGCTGGACGAGGTGGTAAAGTCGTAGGAGTTACTTTTATTATCACTGATTCTAAAAGTAACAAAAATTCACCTAAAGCTTCTACAGAAGTTTTAATGGACGATTTGGGTGATCTTGATATTGTAGAAATCGAAGATTTCGATATAGATGATCTTATCGATAAAGTTAGACTAATCATATCTGAAAATCTAAAAACAAAAGAGATTAAGTCTATTCTTCAGGCTGCTGATAATGATATATCAAAGATAAAAGACGCATATGAGCTTGCATGTAAACAATCCGAGATAGATAATCTTGTTGGCTGGATGATCGCCGCTATTAAAAACGGATATACTGCTACTAAGAAAAAGAAAGATTATTCGTATAGTGACTTTGATCAGAATACATATGACTATGAACTATTAGAAAATGAATTACGTGCGAATTAACGATAATATTAGTACATCAGAGCGCAGAATAACACCCCTTCTATTTTCACCACAGAGGCACGTTTCTTGTTATTTTGGATAAAAGTATCGAAAGAATACTAAAACGGATCCTGGAGGCATATAGAGTGGATATACAATATTAGCAATCCAAATGCTGAAAATAGCAAAACAACCTCATATACTAAAAATAAAAAAAGATCACTGAAAGTATTTTTCAGTGATCTTTTTCATAGCGTTCATAATAAAAGTGCATTACATTTTATTAAAAGAATATGTTTTCGCAACTTTGAATCAGAAATCCGCATTTACTGCGGATTTCGTAAGAAAGTGAATCGGTAGGTAAATAGGCTAGGCACCGAAGGTGTTCTCAATTGGCCTATTTAAATGACTTTTGGAACGAAGTGACAAAAAGTCATAATTTGCTAAAATAATCATTTTAATAATTTTAGTATTCTTGTTAGATGTTCTTTTAATGCAAGTCTTTCATTTTCATCTGTTATTTTAGAAATGTTTTTCTCAAATCTTGTAAATGAAGCTTCATACTTGTCGTAGTAAGATTTAACAATCTTATTCTTGGCTGGTCGAGAAGCTTTTGGCTCTTCGCTCTTGATCTCCTCTTCTACTATCTCGGGTTCAGATTCCTGATCTCCGAATAGATTTACGAATGCAATTTCTCCCAGAAGTTCATTACGCATAGCTTCAAGATTTTCATCTGTACTATCATTTTTGATATTCTTTATAAAATCAGTAAGCTCATTTCTTGAAAATTCTCTTCCGCTGTCAACAGCTTCTTTGATCATTGCTATTGTCTTATCCTGAATAGGAGCGGATAAAGTACTCATAGTAGAAGCAATTGAAAGAGGGATAATGCCTTCTGATTCTGCTTCAATAACTGCTCCGGTACAATCGTTTAATCTCATATATCGCTTAACAGTAGTAACAGATGTTCCAAATTCATTTGCGATTTCATTTAGAACATTACCTGTAAAACCTTCTTTTTTGAGTATACTTTTTAAAAGATTTATCTGTCTTGTGATATATATACTTTTTCCACTTGCAGCAGCATAGATACTTCCACGGGAATGAATATTAAAGGCAAGTAGAAGGCGTTGTCTGTCTGTTTCTTTTTCAGGATATGGACTTACTACACATGGAATGAGCTTATCATATCCGATCATTTTAAGAGCACGTACTCTTCTATGTCCGGAATAGATTTCATAAGTTCCGTCGCGCTTGTCCCATACATTTATTACACCACGGAATCCATCTTTTTTAATTCCACCTGCAAGGTTCTGGATTGATTCTTCATCTACACCACCGAACAGCTCTTCATTTTCTTTATTTTCAACCAGATTTTCAAGTGCAATATTCAGATTAGTGGTATCCATCTGTTGATACTTGGCTGCTATTACGTTGCTGTTAACATGCATTGATTGTCTTGGCATTAGTTCTCCTCTTTCTGTTCAATTCTGTATAAGATTTCTTTAGTTAACGCTACATAATTTTTTGCAATCTGACATCCTGGCTCATACCAGCAAAGTGGTATTCCATTATCGAGTGACCAGTTAGCCTGTGAAGCTTCTTTGGTATATGTATCGAAAAGATTACTTCCAAGAAGTCCTTCCAATTCAGCGGTGAGCTCTTTTGCATATGAATCATTACCATTAACTCTTACGCTGTAAAAACCAAGATGCTCCAGATGATTGTTAATACTCTTTCTTTCAGAGAAAAAAGTACTGAAAGAAGGTATTCCATCTTTACTGTTTGGATCTACATGAACAGGAGTAACAACATAGTCGCTTGATTCGAGTGACATCTGATTTAAAGGCCCTATAGATGAATCCATATCTATAAGAACGTAATCATAATCACCGACTTCTTCAAGAACTTTATTAAGAACTTCTTTACTGATAGATCCTGTACTGATTGTCTGCTCAACATTAGATAAAGTTGTTTCTGACATATCTTTATTTCTTGTACAGATGATATCTATATTGTGATATGAAGGCTCTTCGCCATATTTGGTTGGGAACATACATTGTTGAATGGCATCTTTAACTACAGCTTTTCTCATTCTTTGTGGTGCCAAGAAGCAGTCTTCTATAGTACTGATTCCATCTATCCAGGCATAACTGCCACCATTTTCGAGAGTTTTGTATGACATATATCTCATTGTGAGGTTAGCCTGTGGGTCAGTATCAATTACAAGTACTTTTGCGCCATAATTTTTAGCGAGAACCGCTGAAATATTGAACACGCTGGTAGTTCTGGTCGCCCCACCCTTGTTAGAATAAAAAGATATTGTTCTCATTTTCTTCTCCCATATTTTAGATTTGTACTTTCAAATTATAACATATAAAAAATAAGATGAAACAAAAATGTTTCAAAAACATGCATGATTTTTTAAAATGAAGGGCCACCGTGGCCCTTCATTTTAAAAAATCACTTTAATTCAAAAGAATAGTACCTATAAATAATATATTGGTGAAAAGAATGAAGCGATCAAATCCGTTTTTTAGGAATAAGGAGGGGCCACGGTGGACTATATTGTTAAAATAATAACAGGAAGGTTCACCGTGGCCCTTCACCCAAAAAATGATGAAAGGCAAAGCTAAGTGTGGTATCATGTTAACAAGTTCTATTTATTCCCAATCAGCAGAAAATCATATTTGTTTAGAGAGCAAGGTTACATAGAAATTATCTCATGAAACAAATGCACAAGGAGGGTGCTTTATGGCTTCATACACAGATAAGAGATATGGTCTTTTTGAAGATACTTCTTTTGACAATAATAAGAAAAGAAGAGAAAATCTTGTGACTAATAATTCAAAAAACGGAGAGTATGATAATAGTAATACTGCATTAAATGAAGGAAGTAATTCTGGCTTTAACGAGCCAGCAGCTGTCTATGAAGGCTCAATATATATTCCAACAAAAGTCACATATTCATTACCCAAAAAGAAGAGCGTAGATGTTATTAAAGATGAAGAAAAAGAACTGTATCTGAAAAGCGAAGAACAATTCGAACAGATATCAGAGAAATCATTCAAAGGACAGCTTGAAGCATATAGAAGAAACAATGCAGCAAGCGTATGGAAACTTCTATCAAGCGGAGAACTGGCGCCTTCAATGCAATCAAAAACAAAAGCCAAAGCTGACGTATCTGAAGAAGGATATTGGGGAGCAAAAAGCACTTCTGAAAGAATCTTTGACTTTGCCAAGACGATGTCAGAAGGCTCTGCAGACAGAATGAAAAAAATGAGAATCAGGATGGAACAGGCAGTTGACTCTGTAACAAGAGAATGGGGAAGCGAACTCCCAGGTCTGTGCCAGGAAACCATTCAAAATACAAGAAGACTATTTGCTGATTACCTGGCAAAAGAAGGAGAAATAATCAATTAGCTTTTATAGTCATAGTAAGTAAGAAGTAGATCAACTACATGATTGTAGCTAAGCTTTCCTTCTTTTACACCATTAACTTTAAGAGTGGTATCAACAAATGTATCTGCGGCTTTTTTGACTTTTTCAGTAGAAAAAAGTGCATGGGAGTTAACATATTCCCATGCTTCCTCGGTGAGAAACTCGTCATCATGCCATACCAGATCACTAACAGCCACGTGGGATTTATAGGTTTCTATATCGACAGATCTGTAAAAGGTGTTATTAACATAGTTAAGAACGCTAAGATATCCACTATACTGAAAAAATACATCATCTGACTTGATACAGGCAAAAAAGCCTATAAGATTTGCTTCGTCTTCATAAATATATCCACGCGTATGAGCAAGCTCATGACACATAGTAAATGGTTTACTTCCTATAGACATTAAACCATTGATGTTTGCTTCCATTGAAAAAGGAAAATAGTATCCCTGCATATATTGCTGACTCATAAGTACTGAACTGTCCAGAGTTTTAGGTATAACCTGGAATCCATTCATTCGGGAGAATGTGCCATCAAGATTTTGCATGGAGATTCTGGCCTGAGCTCCAATATCTTCGGTATATATAATATTTCCAAGTTCATCTCTCTCGAAGATCAGAGCATATTCATTAAGTTTATTGACAATATGGTCTCGAAGCAAAGTGAGTTCTTCAAGCGTGTAAGTATAATTGCATTCGAACTGTGTACAGTGATATAAAGAAAAACAGTTAAGATTCATTATCAGATAAATAAAAGAAAGTATCCATGTGAAAACATCAAAGTATCTTTTGATAAAGCCAGGTATAGTATACTTTTTTGATTTTTTCTTTTGAAATATAAAGATAATAAACGAAATCAGTAAATAAAACAAAGCTGCTATGAATAATGCAAGAAGAATAAGGCCTATAAATATCAGCTTTTCTCCAAAGGAAAAAGAGAAAAGGCTTGTGAAACGACCATAGGTGTTTATCCAAATAGGGAATATATTATTTGTATACCAATCTGAAAATGCAGTTGATAAAAGGCAGACAATTAAAAATAGTGTTGAAAAAGTAACGATGCCCAGCTTGATTTTTGTCGAAAGACATATTTTCTTTTTACCCACGATCATAACCTCCATTAACGAAAAAAGACTCTTGTGATCCGGCTCCGGAAAATTTTTTTGAAGCGGATACATATAACAAGAAACTATACATTTTTGAATCATAGATTCAAAAATGCAGCAATAGAGCCAAGTGAGTTCGACTTCGTCGAAGGCTCTATTGCCAACCGATTCATCGAATCACGAAACACGCAGTAAATGCGCGTTTCTGTAATTTACATTCAAGAAGTCATACTAATTATAGGCTTATATAGATTATTGTGGCAATATTTCTATTTTGCCGAAACGAGGGATATGTGCGATAATAATAACGTTGAATGTCATTTGAAAGGAGATTAAGACATGAATTACAAAGAAAAAAGCGCTGAATGGTTAGCGAAACTCCCCAAGGATGATCCTCTTTACATAGAACTTGATGAGATTGTTAAAAAGAGCGAGACGGATCCTAATGCTGAGGCAGATATAGAGGATCGCTTTTATAAAGAATTGTCATTTGGAACTGCAGGACTTCGTGGAAAAATTGGTGTAGGAACAAATAGAATGAATTTCTATACTGTTGGAAGAGCTACACAGGGTATTGCAGATTATATTAAGGGATTTGGACAGGATGCAATGGATAAGGGCGTTGTTATTGCACATGACCCTCGCCATTTTTCCAAGGAATTTTCAAAATATACAGCTTCAATACTTGCGGCCAATGGAATTAAGACATATGTATTTCCTGATCTTCGCCCAACTCCTGAGCTTGCATTTCTTGTAAGAAGACTTGGAACAATATCGGGAATCAATATCACTGCATCTCATAATCCAAGAGAATACAACGGATACAAAGCTTACTGGGATGATGGATGCCAGGTTGGTCAGGAAATTGCTGATGGAATGACTGAGTGCATTCTCAAGGTTGATTATTTTAATGGTGTAAAGAAAACAGATTTTGATGAGGCTGTAAAGAGTGGCCTTATCACTGTACTTGGACCTGAATATGACAGAGAATATCTGGACAAGATCGAGTCACTGTCAATACATGGCGGAGATGAGATAGATCTTTCTATACCACTTGTATATACTCCTCTTAACGGCGCTGGAAGCATTCCGTTTACCCAGATGCTTAAGGATAGAGGATTTACAAATTGGCATATTGTTGAAGAACAGAAAGATCCGGATCCTGATTTTACAACAGTTGGATATCCTAATCCAGAAGCACCGGCAGCATTTAAAATGTCTGAAGAGCTTGGTAAAAAAGTCGGAGCTGAGCTTCTTATGGCTACAGACCCTGATTCAGACAGATTTGCAATAGAAATACTCACAGATAGTGGCGAGTATGTTCCGCTTAACGGTAACCAGACAGGATATCTTCTTGTTAACTATATCCTTGAAGGACATAAGAGTGCTGGAACTCTTCCTGATAATGGCGCGATGGTTAAGTCAATCGTTACATCTACAATGACAACCAAAATGGCTGAATCTTATGGCGTAGAGATGTTTGAATCTCTTACAGGATTTAAGAATATATGCGGAAGAATTCCTTTCCTTGAAGAAAATAAGTTCCAGTATCTTTTTGGATATGAAGAATCTGTTGGTTATGCAGCTTGCATTGACATCAGAGATAAGGATGGAATTAGCGCAGGTATGCTTGTTGCTGAAGCTGCAGCATATTATAGAAAACAGGGCAAAACATTATGGCAGGTTCTTACACAGTTATACGAAAAGTATGGTTTCTATGATGAATATGAGCCTAACATGGTGCTTGAAGGAATTGAAGGTGCAGAGAGAATCGGACGCATGATGGATTACATCCGCAGCAATCCTCCAAAGGAAATAGCCGGAAGAGAAGTAGTTAATATCATAGATTACTTAAATGGATCCGAGGATATTGAACATCCTGAAAACAAGATTCCGGGAACAAATGCTTTAAGATACTTCCTTAAAGAAAATGATGAGAATCTCAAAGAATCAGATACCTGGTTTTCTATAAGACCGTCAGGAACAGAGCCTAAGATCAAGTTCTATTTCTACACTAAGCAGACAAGCAGAGAGAAAGCGCTTGAAGCTAATAAAGAGATAAGTAAAGCTGTAATGGATATTATCAATGCAGTTGAGTAAATGATTTTTTACAACTAAATAAAGATATTAGCAAATGTTATATGCTAACAGCTTAAAGCTCTTTGTGACTAAAAGTTGCAAAGAGCTTTTTTTCAATAGAAAATTCCTATTAGTACGAAACTCCTCTCCTTTTTGGTCTATAGGATCACAAGGAATATCCCCCGTGAAACATCACGCATCAGCATGCGATATGAAAAATAATTTACAATCCTGAATGAGTGCTATAATAATAGCATAGTACAAATGTAATGCCCTGTGTGATAGGGAATAAATTGATCAACATGTTCGAGGTGGGATTCCGTGAAACATAGAAAAAAGATCATTTCAAATAAATCCTTTGCCGCAATCTGGGATGCTGCGTCGAAAGCTGCATCTTACAGAGAATTATGTAATATGGCCTATGAAAGCAAGCATTTTAGCCCTGCATATATGGAAAAGAATAGCGATATTGGTTTGGAAGAATTATATATAGTTCTAGAAAACATTTATAAGGCTTACAATATGACCTTCGAAGAGATAATTACTAAAGCCGGTACAACCAATAGTAAACTCAGAGATTGTTTTTGTATTCCCGAGAAGTCTATAGAGGCATGGAAGAGCGGCAGAAATAAATGCCCTGATTATATAAGGCTTATGATTCTACGATACTATCACCTTATAAATCCTGGTAAATATATATACACAGAAGAGTATGATAACTTTTTAAATACTATTCCAAAAGTATATGAGGAATCAAACAAGAACAAGACAGACAATAAGGTAGCTAACAAGAAAACCGACAGAACAAATAAAAAAGCTAAAGACGAAGCAGATCAATATAATAGCGAAGATGATGATTTTAATGATCTTATAAATAGTCTCCCTTCATTAAGTCAGGGATTCGACACATATTATGAAAACGTGATTAAAAATAAAAAAAGCAGTATCGTAAACAAAACAGATTACTTAGATGATATTTTAAAGAATAGAAAAAAATAAAAAAGGAATAATAAAGCTCCATAAAGACATTAATGATAAATACCAAACGATATGACCTGAATTAAGCTGACACAACCCGCTCCAAGGCTTGCTTGGAGCCTGTTATCAGTTGAATGTGTTATTAAAAACGAGACTAAAATAGTCAATTTTAGCATCAAAAAACCGATTTAATACCGTATGGAATGAAAAAAAGCTTCAAAGCAAGTATATACGCCTGCTTCAATAATTTAGAAACAAAAGAATCATAATCTATTAAACATAAAAACTATTTTTACATATATATCTGAATTTTCAAAAGGTATATGCCGATATACAAAATGCACGTTGATTTATATTGTTTTATCGAACTGCGTTGAAAAACGGAGGTAGCAATGAACAAAGAATTATATGATGCGGTTTTTGGGTACGGCGATTCTAAGATTGATCCATTTGCAACTACAGAGGCTGACTTTGATGCTATAGTTAAGGATATGAGACTTGGCGGATATGAGATCACAGCATTAAATGTTGTTGAATTCATATTGCTGACTGAATGTGACGAGCTTAGCAATATAAAAGCTGCTATTATTGATGAAGCTAAGGATCTTCCAAACAGGGAAGATTATTGCAAGGAGAACTATGGGATTTCATTTAAGGAACTCTTTGCACTTGAGCCCAAGACGGATATTGAATGGGATATCAAGAGCGGCAGCGTGATCATATTCCTGTCAGGAGAAGCACAATTTAAAGAAGATGCATATATGAAGGTGTTCGGAAATGCATTGCAGGAGTTCTGCAAGAAAACCGGCTTTACTTATGTAAAACTGGGTGAGACAATGTAAAAGGAGCATAGAAATACATCCATGTATTTCTAAACATGCTCTTATTACATCCTGTAAAAGGAGCATAGAAATACATCTGAATATTTGGAGGGAAAAGGGTTATGGAGAATAATGCTGAGAGTACTTTGTCTGAAAAGGAATTGTTGTCTCAGATTCGTGATCTTCAGGAAAAAAAGCTAAAAGTTGAAAAACGCACATCAAAACTATTATTTGCACTTACACTTGTCATTCTTATTGCTGTAATTGTTATGGTGCCGGCAACGTTAATGCTTTTCAACAAAGTAACACAGACTGTCGATAAGGCAAATGGCGCAATCGATGATATTACAGCAACAGTTCAAAGAGCTGAGACTACGCTTGATGGAATTGACGAAATGACAGAAAGTGCAAGTCAGGCGGCCAGCAATATGAACCAGCTTGTTGAGGATAATTCAAAAACATTAAATGAATCAATCAAAGCTTTATCAGAAGTTGATTATGAAGGACTCAATGAAGCAATAAATGATCTTAAATCCACAGCCAGCTCTATGGCTGAAGTGATGAGTGTATTTGGCCACTGATCTTTTTGGGTATCATTACAATATAATAAAGACGTAGCTACAACCTGTCAGATTAACAGAATCTGGCAGGTTTTTCATTTATACAAAAGATAAACCTGCCCATTTTACAAAGCTTCACAAAGAAACACACGATATTTTGTAGAATCTGCAAGGAATTTTAGGTTTCATAATTATCGATTTATAGTATAATATTCTTATACTAAAAAAAGGGTGCTGGTGCAGTTTCAGTTTTGGGAGGTATACATTCTTGAACTATATTCTCACTAAGACCGCTTCTATTCTGGCTTTTTGAGCTTAGCAGTTCAGGAAATCTTACTTTTTTCGGGGATCTATTGTATTTTTTCCCAAGTCCAATCAGGATATTTGACAGCTGCAGCCAGGCAGGATGGAGGAAGAAATGGCAAACAGCAAAAAACGTAATGTTATTGTTGGTCAGTCAGGAGGACCTACCGCTGCAATAAATTCATCTCTTGCGGGTGTCTACAGGACGGCCAAAGACAGGGGCTACAACAAAGTCTATGGTATGCTTCATGGTGTACAGGGACTTCTTGAAGGCAGATACGTTGATCTGTCTGAGCACATTCAGTCAGGACTTGATGCGGAACTCTTAAAGAGAACACCTTCTGCATACCTCGGTTCCTGCAGATACAAACTCCCCGGAATTAATGAAAACAAAGAAGTATATGAAAAGATTTTTGATATCCTTGAAAAACTTGAGATCGACTGCTTCATATATATAGGCGGTAACGATTCAATGGATACTATCAAAAAGCTTTCTGACTATGCAATTGTATTTGGTTCTGACATTCGCTTCGTAGGATGTCCCAAGACAATTGATAACGATCTTGCTCTTACAGATCACACACCAGGATATGGTTCAGCTGCAAAGTATATCGGAACATCCGTTAAGGAGATCATCCGTGATGGATGGAGTCTTGAGACTGCACATGGTCAGGTTATGGTCGTAGAGATCATGGGCCGTAATGCGGGCTGGCTTACTGGTGCTGCTGCACTTTCTAAGAGTGAAGACTGCGATGGACCTGATGCTATCTATCTTCCTGAACTTCCATTTGATATTCAGGCATTTATTGATAAGTGTAAAGAGCTTCTTAAGAAAAAAGCTTCTGTTGTAGTTGCTGTTTCTGAAGGTATACATACTGCTGATGGCAAGTACATCTGTGAGATGGACAATGATCCGGATTATGTAGATGCATTTGGTCATAAGCAGCTTACAGGTACTGCAAGATATCTGTGCAGCGTTCTTGCAGCAGAGATTGGATGTAAGACACGTGCTATCGAACTTTCAACTCTTCAGCGTGCTGCAAGCCACTGTGCATCCAGAGTTGATATTCTAGAAGCATACGAAGTTGGCGGTGCTGCTATGAAAGCTGCTGACGAAGGCGATACCGGCAAGATGGTTGTCATCAAGAGACTTTCAGATGATCCTTATCAGGCTGGTACTGAAGTTAAGGATGTTCATAAGATCGCTAATGACGAAAGACTTGTACCACGTAACTGGATCACGAAGGACGGAACATATGTAACTAACGAGTTTATTACATATGTAAGACCTCTTATCCAGGGTGATGTTTCTCCTATCATGGTTGATGGTATTCCTCGTCATCTTTATAGAAAGGGATTCCAGGATCTGCTCTGATTTTCTCCAAGTATAGAACAATTCCGGTTAGCCCTGCAATTATTGCAGGGCTTTGAACCGGTTAATAAAGAGGGGGCTGCTTTTCAGGTTTTGCAAAATAGTCCTAGGAGTAAATTAGAAAATAATAATCCGCGGGGAGGTGAGGAGAAAAAAGGATATTCTGTTTTTGCCTGATCAACAGCAGAAATGGAGGAAACATGATAAGCTTTTTGCTATGTCTGGTTATTATGATCGCAGGATATTTTACTTACGGTAAGTTTGTTGATAATATCTTTGGCCCGGATGATCGTGAGACACCGGCGGTTGCGATCAACGACGGTGTTGACTACGTTGTAATGCCGCAGTGGAAGCTTTTCCTTGTTCAGCTTCTTAATATTGCCGGACTGGGACCTATCTTTGGCGCGTTACAGGGCGCATTGTGGGGACCGATTGTTTTTCTGTGGATAACCTTTGGTACAATCTTTGCCGGAGCAGTTCATGATTATTTCTCAGGAATGCTCTCAGAACGTAACAATGGTGATTCTATTGCCGAAGTAACCGGAACATATCTTGGACCGACAATGAAGACAATCTTGAGAGTATTCTCAGTAGTTCTTCTCGTAATGGTAGGAACAGTTTTTGCTGTTGGCCCTGCCGGACTGCTTGTAAAACTCCTTACAGAAAAAGGCGTAACAGGAGTATTTGCGCAGACAACAGTTTGGCTTGGAATAATTCTTGCATATTACTTTATCGCAACTTTTATTTCAATTGATAAAATCATAGGACGAATCTATCCTATATTCGGAATATGCCTTATCGCAATGGCGGTGGGTGTTATAGTTGGTATCCCTGTTCATGGATATCATATTCCGGAGATTTTCAGTAACTTCTCTAACATGCATCCATCAGCAACACCAGTATGGAGCTTTATGTTCATAACCGTTGCTTGCGGAGCTATTTCAGGCTTCCATTCAACACAGTCACCTCTTATGGCAAGATGTCTTAAGAGCGAGAGACAGGGACATTTCGTATTCTACGGTGCGATGGTTGCAGAAGGTTGTATCGCTTTAGTATGGGCAGCTGCAGGTTGTGCTGTTTATGAAGCAACAGGCGGTCTTTCAACAGGACTTGCAGAAATCCTTCAGGGCGGACAGTCAGTAGCTATCTATGATGTAAGTGTTAAGACAATGGGAAGCGTAGGTGTTATCCTTGCCATGATCGGCGTTGTTATCTGCCCTATCACATCAGGTGATACAGCATTCCGTTCAGCAAGATATGCACTTGCAGACTGGATGAACTTTGACCAGGGTTCTTTCAAGAACAGACTGGCACTTACAGTTCCTGTACTTGGCGTTGGAGCATTCCTTGGATTTGGTAATACACTCGGATTCCTTAGCTATCAGGTTATCTGGAGATATTTTAGCTGGACCAACCAGACTCTCGCTATGATAGTTCTTTGGTCAGCAGCTATGTATCTTGCTAAGGAGCACAAGAATTACTGGATCGCAGTAGCTCCTGCAACATTTATGAGCGCAGTATCAGCAACATATTTTGTAATGGCACCGGAGTGTCTTGGACTTATTCCGGCTCTAAAGAACAATACTTTAGTAGCTTATCCGGCAGGCATAATCATCGCTGTATTATTCCTTGGATTATTCCTTAATTCAGCGAAAAAAGTAACCGGAAACGGAAAAGGTCAGGGCCGTAAAACAGCTTAAATAAGCAAAAAAACATGAAGAATATTGGGCCGGTCTATAATAGGCCGGCCCAAACTTAAATGTGGGAGGGGCTAAAAGAGTATGGTGATATCATTTGCGTTAGAAAATAAATTTTCTATGGAAAAAGAGGTGCTTAGGGAGGATAAAAAAAACTGTAAGAAAATAGGTCCAGTAGGCCTGGGGAGTAAAGCTATTTATCTGAATAGCTTTTATATAGACAGAATGTGGTATCTGCCCTGGGAAGAGGTAGACAGGGTATATAAAAGAATCGCAATGAGTGCCGGAGGCTTCACGGGTAAAGGAGTATTTGGCGCAATGTCATACCTTGTGGTTCTGATGAAGAATGGAAAAGAAAAGCAGTGCCTTTTTAAACATGAGGAAGATGTTGATAAGGTTCTGGCTTATATCAAACAGGAGCATCCGCAGATTCCTGTATATAGCAAAAATGCAGAGAAGAAGCTTGAGGAAGCAAGAGCTTCTTTTGAAAAAAAATATGTCAAAAATCTTTCAGATGAAAGTAAAAGATCGATTAAAAAGCTTGAAAATGCAAAGCAGTATCTGGAAAAAAAGCCTGTGCTGACTCAGCACTTATCAAAAGCAGCCGGCAAGATGAGAGTCCAGCAGATGGTTCCGGAGTCTTCAAGAAGACTTGGAATAGGTATATTTATATTATCAGTATGTACAGTATTATCAGGAATACCATGTGTTATTAAAGGGACTCCTTACGGAATGTATATGCTATTGTTTGGATTTGCATTTTTCATATTTTCACTTACCGGTAATCTCGTACCAATAGGATCAAATGCTAAGAAAAAAATTGAAGAAGACTGGGAAGATTCAGTAATAGAAATTAGGGACTATATAGCTAAAAGTCCTGATTTTCCGCTTCCTGCCCGTTATGCTCATCCTGTAGTAATAGACAGAATGATAAGGATCATAAAAGAAGGCAAGGCAACTACTATCAATGAAGCATTAGAAGTTGAAAAGAAAGAACTTAAAGCGCTGAATTCAGATGTTAAGGTATCACAAGAGGAATATGATGAGGTTGTAGCAGTTAAACCTATGTTCCTTGTAAGTGAATATAAATAACTAGAGTTATAGTATAACCGTAGTAAAATTCTAATGTTATGGAGCTATAGGACATAATTTTGCTTTGTGTTAACTTGCGATATGGGGGATAAACGTGAATAACTGGCTTGTATTTTTGAAAGAAGAGGGGATTTCTTCTGACATAATAAAAGACGTTGAAGATTTTAATAAAGAACATGAAACACCACAAATATATACTTCCAGAATACCTGATCCAAAGTATTTATACTATGGAAAAGATATATGGGAAAAAGCTCTTTGCAGCATTCTTGCAGGTGAGAATATACTTCTTTCAGGTCCTAAAGCAACTGGAAAGAATGTACTTGCCCAAAATCTTGCAGCAGTGTTTGAAAGACCCGTGTGGGATGTCTCTTTTCATATAAATGTTGATGCATCCTGGCTTGTTGGAACAGATACATTTGATGGAGAGAAGGTTGTATTCAGACAGGGGCCTGTTCTTGAATGTGCTATAAATGGAGGATTTGGAGTACTTGATGAGATCAACATGGCAAGGAACGAAGCACTTGCAGTTCTTCATTCTGTTCTGGATTTCAGGCGTGTACTTGATGTGCCTGGATACGAGCGAACAAGCCTTAATGATGCTACTAGATTTATAGCAACAATGAACTATGGCTATGCAGGAACCAGAGACTTAAATGAAGCACTATGCTCGAGATTTGCAGTAATAGATATGCCGGTCATAAATGAGGAAGACTTAAAGCGTCTGATCATAAGAGAATATCCTGATATTAAAACAGATATCTGCGATCAATTTGTACGTCTTTATAAGGAGATTGAAAAGAAGGCAGAAAGTGCAGAAATAACAGAAAGAGCACTAGATATCAGAGGCCTTTTAGGTGCCATAGGACTTATGAAAAAAGGCATTAAGTCAGGGCCTGCCATAAGTATGTGTATCGTCAACAAGACCTTTGATTCATATGAAAGAAAGCTCGTTTCAGATGTTGTTGACGCCAGAATACCAGCAGATCTTGACAGAGAGGTTATTTTTGCATGATCAAAAAACAATACGAGGGCAATTCTAAAAGAGCTTTGAATATAGTATGGAATGCAGCTGGGCGGTACGATTTCGAACCGCCTTTTTTAGCCTTTTATTCAAATGGTAAACCTGATCATTATTTCAATATGATAATAGGTCTTACTATTAAGTGGTTTGAAAGTAGTAAAATAGAGGCTTTTTTTAATAACTACAGTTTTTTAAAAAGGGCGCCGGAACTTGATTCTTATATGTGGCTTGCAATTGAAAACTGCATATATGAAAAAGAAAAGAATGAAAGGCTAATACTTCCACGCCTGCGTCAGGACAGAGCAGAAGAGTTTTTTGAGACAGTTAGAAACTATTCCCGTCAGCAGATGGAAATGCAGAGTATTCCTGTCCTTAATCAGGAGGAAGCCAGATGGGCACATGTACTTGGAAAAAAGCCCACCCTTCTGACAGAAAAAGAAAAGAGGATTGCTAAAGCTTTATTGGTTTCAGGAGACCTTGATACTGACGGACTTATAAAAGAACTATCACATATACTAAAAGAATATTTTAATCTTGATATAGAAAAGCTACCAAAAGACAGAAGCAGAAATAAGAAATCATCATTTTATACTCTTTTATCTAAAGCATTGCAAAAAAAGAATAAGGAAACAGAAACCCTGTTTGTCAGAAATGGAACAGGAATCGGTAATAGAGAAGGTTCTGTTACGCTTGTTCATGAAGATCTTTTTATTAACAATACGGAATATACTAAAAATAGAAAATATATAGAAGACTCATTTGGAAAATGCATCTATTCAGATGAAGAAATGAAGGTTCTTGAAAAAGATGTATGTAATGAAAATGATGAAGGGTGCCATCTATGGATAACAGATGGTATGTCTGAAACTCTTGCAGATAAAGAAAAAACACTTATCACACAGTCAAGAAATTTCCAGGATCAGATCAGAAAAAACAGAGTTTATTATGAACAAAGAAGCATGCAGATAAGAGAAAGTATAAAAAATCTTTCTGCAGAGATCAGTACGATCGTCGAAACATACTCAAGAAGTCTTCCTCAGGAATGCAAAAGAGGAAAACTTGAAAGTAATAAAGCGTACAGGCTTCCTCTTTTAGGAGACACAAGAGTATTTCTAAATGAAGGAGATGAGAAGGATTATAAGATAACAGTAGATATATTATTGGACGCGTCCCAGTCGAGAATGAATTATCAGGAAAGCTTAGCTACTGAAGCTTATATTATTGCTGAGAGTTTTGAGAAGGCTCACATTCCTGTAAGTATCAGAGCCTTTAGATCGATATGCGGATACACAGTGATCGAAAATCTCAAACAAAGCAGTGATAGAAGATGTGACGGTGCGTTTAACTATGTTGCAGCAGGATGGAACAGAGACGGACTTTGCCTTAAAACGATAGACCATTTGTATCTGGATGAGAAGGATGATAGTGTTTTGAGATTCCTTTATGTATTAACAGATGCAAGTCCTAATGATTCTATGCCTTTAAAAAGCAGGAAGAATGGCCTCTTTGCAAAAGAGTATGAAGGAATAGCAGCTGTAGAAGATGCGAGAGAGGCTGTAAAAAAGTTAAGAAATCATGGAATAAGTATAGGCGCCGTATTCTTTGGAGCTTCTATGCATCTTGATAACGTCAGTGTCATTTATGGCGACGACTATGTAAGGATCCTTAAGATGAGGCAGCTTCCTGAAGCAGTGAGCAGCCTTTTTAGAAGAACGATACAGAAGAAATGTATCTGATAATTGAAATCCTCGTCGTATCGTTCTTTTTTATATGTATAAATCAGATAGACTGATAATAAAGTAAGTATTAAAACTGCTGATTGATTTCAGAGATCTTTGCACGGGCTTTGGTAGCGGCAGATTGCATGAGATCTTCATTAGACAAGACTTCAGCTTTGATTCCGTGCTGGCGGATAATATTGCAGGCAGTATCATAATAAGAAACAGGGACTTTAATGTAATAGATATCCCTGTCTATTCTTCCGTTAGGCCCCATATTACGAGGATCCAGATGCGAAGCGCCGACACCGGGGATGACTTCTTCCTGCTGGTAATGACCGGATGAGATTCCCTTAATGCCGCTTTCTTTAAGAAGGGATTTGATAGCTTTAAAGGTGTGTTTATCTTTTTTTCTATAGATTAGCTTCTTGTGTTCGAATAGTGTTTGAAATATGCCCATATAAGAATCCCCCTTTATTGTATATATTAATTATATGATCTGTATTTAAAGATTCAAGGAAATAGTGCTACGCTTTAACAATGTGATGCGATGAAAAAAATATGGACATGCATAGATAATGATGCTATATATATGTAAGGGTCATTGCTATAGATTCAGGCTATAGCGTGTTGAGATTTGGGGAACATATTTCATAAAAATGTTTGAGTAAACAATAAAAAATCAGAAAAGAGGATAGTGCAGTGAGAGCAGAAACTAAATGCATTCAGGCAGGTTATGAACCAAAGAATGGCGAATCTCGTCTGATGCCTATTGTACAGTCAACAACATTCAAATATGACACTAGTGAGGATATGGGTAAGCTTTTTGACCTTGAGGCAAGCGGATATTTCTATACAAGGCTTCAGAATCCCACTAATGATTACGTTGCAGCCAAGATCGCAGCATTAGAAGGCGGAACAGCAGCAATGCTTACATCATCAGGTCAGGCAGCAACATTTTTTGCAGTATTTAACCTTGCAGGACAGGGAGATCATGTAATAGCTTCTTCAACTATCTATGGCGGAAGCTTTAACCTGTTTAATGTTACAATGCGTAGAATGGGAATCGATTTTACTTTTGTTGATCCTGACTGCTCAGATGAAGAGCTTGAAAATGCATTTAAGCCTAATACAAAGGCAGTATTTGGTGAGACAATTGCCAACCCTGCCCTTAATGTGTTCGATATCGAGCGTTTTGCTAAAACAGCGCATGCACACGGCGTTCCGCTTATCATCGACAACACTTTTGCAACACCTATTAACTGTCGTCCTATCGAATGGGGAGCTGATATCGTAACTCATTCTACTACTAAATATATGGATGGTCATGATGCAACAGTAGGTGGCGCGATCGTAGATTCAGGTAAATTCGACTGGATGGCTCACGCAGATAAGTTCCCAGGTCTTTGCACTCCTGATGATTCTTATCACGGAATCACATATGCAGATAAGTTTGGAAAAGAAGGTGCATTCATAACAAAGTGTACAGCTCAGCTTATGAGAGACCTTGGATCCATCCCTTCTCCTATGAACTGCTATATGCTTAATCTTGGACTTGAATCTCTTGCAGTGCGTATGGAAAGACACGTAGCCAACGCTCAAAAGGTTGCAGAATTCCTTCAGGAAAGCGATAAGGTTGAATGGGTTAATTATCCGGGCCTTCCAGGCAATAAGTACTATGAAAGAGCTAAAAAATATATGCCAAACGGAACCTGCGGCGTAATATCCTTTGGGGTTAAGGGCGGCAGAAAATCAGCCGAAGAATTTATGAAGCATCTTAAAGTTGCAATGATCGCAACTCATGTTGCTGATGCTCATACATGTGTGCTTCATCCTGCATCATCAACACATCGTCAGATGACTGATGAAGAACTTCTTGCAGGCGGCGTAGCACCGGATCTTGTAAGACTTTCAGTTGGAATTGAAAACGTAAATGATATTATAGAGGATTTGGAACAGGCACTCGGAGCTATCTAAGCTCAAAGGAGGTTGCTGTGCAAATAATACCTAATATCAAGGAAAGCGATAATAGTTTTAAGAAGACAGCAATCTCTTTTGCACTTCTTGTTAAATGGATTATCCTTGGACTGGTCATAGGTATTATCGTCGGCATGATCGGAACCATGTTTTTCCACATGCTGGCATTTGCAAACTATTTTCGAAGTTCAAATTCATATGTGCTGCTATTTTTACCAATAGCAGGCGTTATTATTGTGTACCTGTATCATTCCTCTAAGGATTATCATGATACAGGTACTAATCTTATAATCAAAGCGATCACAGAAAACGAAAACATCCCCCTATTTAAAGCACCGCTGATAATAATATCTACTTTTCTTACGCATCTGTGCGGCGGATCTGCAGGAAGAGAAGGTGCAGCTCTGCAATTCGGCGGAAGCATTGGCTATAACATCGGGAAACTATTTAAGCTTGACGAAGACGACAGGAAGATCATGACCATGTCAGGCATGGCTGCAGCTTTCTCGTCTTTATTTGGAACGCCAATAGCTGCGGCTTTTTTCTCAATAGAATTGTCGAGTGTTGGAGCTATGCATTATGCAGCACTGGTGCCAGCCGTAACAGCAGCCCTTGTAGCAGAGTTCATAGCAAGGCACTTTGGAGTTAACTGGAAAGTATTTTTTGTAAAGATTGTTCCCAAAATGACTGCAGAACTTGCCCTAAAGAGCGTTGTTATTGCAATATTTGGGGCTTTCATTGGCATAATGTTCTGCCTGACGATAAGATATACCAGAAAAATACTTGATAAGATCTTTAAAAATCCATACATCAAGGTTGTGGGAGGCGGTCTGATAATCGTAGGATTATCATATGTATTTCGAAGTGGCTATTATAACGGAGTTGGAACAGAAGTAATAGAAATGGCCTTTAATGGTGAATCACCATATTGGGCCTTTATTATAAAGATGATATTTACGTCCATAACCCTGGGAGCCGGCTTTAAGGGAGGAGAAATAGTTCCAACCTTATACATAGGAGCAACTTTTGGAAGACTATGCGCTGTAATATTAGGATTTCCTGATCAGCTTGCGGCATCCCTGGGTATGATCGCAGTATTTTGTAGTGTAACTAACTGTCCGGTGACTTCTCTTTTTATAGCTATTAAACTCTTTGGATATGATGGAGCTTTTTATTACATACTGGTAGTTGCAATAAGTTATGCAATATCCGGTTATGACAGCCTATACGGAAGTCAGAGGATCAAATATTCTAAATTCAGATATAAATGACATCAAAGCATCTTTACGTATTTGTTGCCTTCAGCATAGAAGCCAACTTTGTTAAGGTATGCAAGGTGGTCTTTGGAAGGATCGATCATCTGGGCTTTATTTAATCCAAACTTTCTAAGGTGAGTAAAAACATATTTACCAACTGAACAATCTCTATATGCAGGAGTGGTATAGTCAAAATACAGATCAAAACAACTGTTATTTATTCTGCCTGCAGTGATTCCAACAGGAACGTCAGCATTGAATACTATAAAAGCAGTATCTTCGTCTGTAAGATCCTTATATCCAGGGAAGAAATGTTTGATATCATCAAGATACTTTGAAATCAGGTCGCCAAGGACAGCATCTGTTCCCGGAGCCTTAACAAGTCTGAACTCTACGCTGTTATTGCTAAGCTTACGCATATTGATCAGGTTTATGATGATAAGAGCAACATTCATGACAAGAGTAGGGTATGCTCCGATAGCAATAGAATAGATTACTGCAAGTACGCTACCTGCTGTATTGATGATCCTCAGCTTCATAACAGAAGTCATAAGCATTGAAATGACAACAAGTAAAGATCCTGCATAACCAATAATATCAAAGATAGTGATATTAAATTCCATTTGACACCTCCAGAGGCTTCTGGCATGATGGTGGGTAATATACCAGTCCTCTAATGTACTTTTACAATTGAAAAACCACCTGTGTTCCTGTAGAGTATTAGCGACCAAACCAAAACTCAAAGGAGTACCCACAGATGGTTTCTGCTAATACACTATGCAAAAAATTACTCAATGTCAAGCATGCTGTTGTAGAAGATGCATACTTTTATGATGACAATTATGGTGTAAACCACATACGCATACAGGTTCGTACTGATAAGTGGCATGAAGATTATTGTCCCTATTGCCATAAGAAATGTTCCCGTTATGATCAACATTCAAGTCAGCCCAGGACATGGCGTGGACTGGATTGGGGTGCCGTTCTTGTTGAAATTGAAGCAAGGACTCATCGTGTTGCCTGTCCTATACATGGGGTAGTAACAGCTTATACTCCATGGGCATATCCTGGTAGCGGTTTTACTCGTGACTTTGATTTAACAGTTGGCTGGCTAGCTGTTTACCTGCCACGAAGTGTTGTGTCTGAATATATGCGCGTCGACTGGGAAACTGTAGGCCGCTGTATAAACAGGACACTTAATGATATAGAGCCAGAGCGTTCAAAAAGGCTAAACAACCTTGTAAATATAGGTATTGATGAAACAAGTTATAAGAAAGGACACAAGTATATAACAGTCATCGTCAACCATGATACAAACACCGTAGTCTGGGCTGCTCAGGGGCACGGAAAGGGCGTGTTAACGCAGTTCTATAAACAGCTCACGCCAGAACAGCTCTCTTCTATAAAAATCGTAACCGGTGATGGTGCTAAATGGATCACCGAGTGTGTTAATGAGTTCACTCCCGACTGTGAGCGCTGCGTAGATCCATTCCATGTAGTCCAGTGGGCAATGGAGGCGCTCGATGAAGTAAGGCGTGATGTATGGCGTGAAGCATATGCTGAGTTCACGCAACTATCCAAGGAACATCCCAGAAAGAAAGGACGTCCGAAGGAAGATGATCCAACGTCTGCTATGCTAAATGCAGCCAGGGCCAAAGCAGATGCAATAAAGAATTCTACATATGCACTTGGCAAAGCTCCTGAACACCTTACCGAAAACCAACAGACAAGAATAACTATGATTGCAGAAAACAACAATCGTCTTTACAGAGCATATCGAATGAAGGAAATGCTTCGTCTCATCTTAAAATTAAAGGATGTCGATGAAGCAGATAAAGCATTAAATCGATGGCTCTGGTGGGCAAGCCATAGCAGGATTAAGGCTTTCAAGGAACTGTATCTTAAAATCAAGCGTCATCGTGAACACATTTTAAATGCAATTCGCTTCGGTATGAGCAATGCAAGAATCGAAGCAACAAACAATAAAATAAAACTGATTATTCGCAAGGCATATGGCTTCCGTAATATCCAAAATATGCTGGATATGGTTTATCTGGTATGCTCGGATTTGAGGATTCCACTTCCCAACCGAAAAGCGCGAAGTGCATAATCAGTATATTTACTGGGGTTATGTGGAGTTTTACCCACCATCACCCCTAAAGAGCCTAAAAAATACACTATTTCACCATTAAAAGACAGCCCATGTGCGATATTGTTCGCCTGGGCTGTCTTGCTATGTTATGAGCTGCATAAAGTGATTGACATACACTTTGTGCGAGCGCTCTTTCTCTTGTAAAAAAGACCAACAAGAGAAAATAACATTCATATTAAATTGTTGTATCCAGATTAGTTCCGGTAGATTCTTTTTCAGCAGAGCCATCTGGCTTATAAGTAGAAAGAACTGACTCTAAAACATTGGAAGAGCTCTTTTCATAAGAAGTCTTTGTGGATTCAGCATCCTTTTCAGTCTTATCAGTTTTGGAAGATGAAGAATCAGACTCAGTTTTCATCTTATTATAGTAAGCAGAAACGAGTTTGCCATAACTGCCGTTCTTTATCTGGCCATAATCAGACAAAGAGATGCTTGCAGCGATATTTTTATCATCTATATTGAGGGAGCCAAAAAGCGCATTAGCTGTAGCTGATTTTGAACTAAGTGCGGATTGCTGACGGTAATTCAGCATACTTGAATTTGCGATACTGCCGATATTTATATTACTCATAATGTGCCCTCCTTTGCAGGAAAAACTAAAGCAATCCTTGCTTTTTCCATATTTTCAATCATTTCATATGAGCTATTTATAAAGAGCTATACTTATCTTACTTATCTATCGGCCGATTATTATAATAACTTAACCCTTTTTTATAAAAAATATTATTTCTTATAATTATGTGATAGAATGTATGCGATTGGTTAAGGTACAATTGCAAATCAGAATTCATCTGTTTCAGAACACAACCACCATTAAATGCAAATATAGTATTGGAGAATAATATGAAGTCAGTATTAAGATATCTCAAGGATTACAAGAAAGAATCGATTCTTGCTCCTTTATTTAAGATGCTTGAAGCATCCTTTGAGCTTATAGTGCCTCTTGTTATGGCATCTATAATAGATGTTGGTATAAAAAATTCAGACCGTGTGCATATCGTGAAAATGAGTGCAGTGCTAGTGCTTCTTGGCGCGGTAGGATTATGTGCTGCCATAACTGCTCAGTATTTTGCAGCTAAAGCGGCAACTGGATTTTCTGCAAAGTTAAGACATGCATTGTTTGAGCACATACAGGATTTTTCTTTTTCCCAAATAGATCTGTTTGGGACAGATACTCTTATTAATAGAATGACAAGTGATATCAATGACGTGCAGGGCGGAGTTAATATGTTCCTGCGTCTTTTCATGAGATCACCCTTTGTTGTATTTGGCGCAATGATCATGGCTTTTACAGTTGATGTCAAGGCTGCTTTTATTTTCGTGGTTACGATCCCGCTTCTTTCCATCGTAGTTTTTTTCATATTATTATGGACAATTCCTCTATACAAAGATGTTCAGAACAAGCTCGACAAAGTCATGACAAGTACTAGAGAGAATCTTACAGGTGTACGTGTCATAAGAGCGTTTAACAGAGAGGAAAGTGAAAAGAACTTATTTAAAGATAGAAATCAGACTCTTGATCGTGCTCAGCAGTACGTTGGAGCTATTTCTGGTGTGATGAATCCTTTGACATATCTGATGATTAACGTAGCAACTGTTATCCTTATATACACAGGCGCTGTCCGCATTGATATTGGAATTCTTACACAGGGTCAGGTGATCGCACTTCTTAATTACATGTCACAGATCCTTATTGAACTTATAAAACTTGCAAATCTTATAATTCAGATTACTAAGGCCATAGCTTGTGGTAATCGTATAGCGACTGTATTAGAGACTAGAACTGATATGGTAGATGGAACACAAAAGATTAATGTAGAAAATTCAGAACTGGCCGTTGAATTCGATAATGTCTCACTATTATATGAAAAAGATGGTGAAGCAGTCCTTGAAAACATGAGCTTTTCTGTAAAGAAAGGCCAGACTGTCGGAATAATCGGTGGTACAGGTAGTGGTAAGACATCTCTTATAAGCCTGATACCCAGATTTTATGATGCTACTTCCGGACAGGTCAGACTGTTTGGACAAGATGTTAAGCAGTACAGTATCGAGGACCTGAGATCCCATATAGGTATAGTTCTTCAAAAAGCAGAACTTTTCAAGGGAACGATCGCAGATAACCTTAAGTGGGGCGATGAGAATGCCAGTATAGATGAAATAAATAAAGCCCTTGATATCTCACAGGCCAGAGAATTTGTTGAACAAAAAAATGGAAAAACAGATTTTATGATAGAGCAGAATGGACGAAACCTTTCCGGTGGTCAGAAACAAAGGCTTACTATTGCCAGAGCTCTTATGAAAAAACCAGATATCCTGATCCTTGATGATAGTGCTTCAGCTCTTGACTTTGCAACAGATGCAAAGCTTCGCATGGCGATAGCAGAAAATGCAGGAAATATGACAACCTTTATAGTATCTCAAAGGGCAGCTTCAGTTCAGAATGCGGATCTTATACTTGTTTTGGATGAAGGAAAGATTGCCGGAATGGGAACACACGATAAGCTCCTTGAAGATAATGAAGTATATCAGGAAATATACTATTCACAGTTCCCTAAAGAAGATGTTATGTGAAAATGTCGTACTGTATACCGATCAGACAGATAGCTTAGGTGAATGCGATAACAGTAACTATTTAAAAGAAGTGACAAAAAGTCATGAGGTTTAACATGAATAAAAGAAAAGAAAAAGCTAATCAGAAAGAGATTATAAAAAAGGTCTTTAAATATATTAAAAGATATAGGATATACTTGTATATTTCTTTGATACTTTCATTTGTAACAGTATTGCTAACTTTATATATTCCAAAGCTTACCGGACAGGCTGTGGATTACATGTTTGGCCCCTCCCAGGTTGATTTCAAGGGAGTGTTCAAAATAATAACAATCATTATTGTATCCACTGTGATCATCAGTATTGGTCAGTGGCTTATCAATCTTTGCAATAACAAGATGACCTATCACGTTGTTAGAGATATAAGAAATGATGCATTTACCAAGATACAGGAAATGCCACTTTCATATATAGATTCACATCCATATGGAGAAATTGAAAGTAAGATTATTAATGATGCAGCCCAGTTCGCTGACGGACTTCTTATGGGATTCACACAGTTTTTCTCAGGAATAGTTACTATTATCGGAACCCTTGTGTTCATGCTTACAGTTAATATAGGAATTACGGTTGTTGTAGTTGCTATAACACCTCTGTCATTCCTGGTTGCAGGTTTTATTTCAAAAAGAACCTTTCAGATGTTCAAAGAACAGTCTCAGATCCGTGGACAGCAGACCGGACTTATCAATGAGATGATCGAAGGACAGCGAGTTGTAAAAGCCTTCAACCAAAAAGACAATGTAATGGCCAGATTCGATGTTATAAATGATAAACTGAGGGATAAGTCTTTAAGAGCAACCTTCTTTTCATCTATAACAAATCCATCTACCAGGTTCATCAACAGCCTTGTATATACAGGTGTAGGAATATTTGGAGCATTATCAGTTGTATCAGGCAGAATGAGCGTAGGACAACTTACTGCTTTCCTGTCCTATTCAAATCAGTATACAAAACCCTTTAATGAAATATCAGGCGTTATCACTGAACTTCAGAATGCTATTGCATGTGCAGCCAGTATCTTTGCATTTATAGAAGAAAAGAGCGAGATTCCGGACAAGGAAGATGCTATTTCACCTGATCACTTTGAAGGAAATATCAAGATCGATAATATAAGCTTTTCGTATGTCGAAGGACAGAAGCTTATCGAGAATTTTGATCTTGATGTAGCTCCGGGACAAAACGTTGCTATCGTTGGTCCTACAGGATGTGGCAAGACCACTCTTATAAACCTTCTTATGAGATTTTATGATGTCAACAAAGGAGCAATACTTGTTGACGGAACAGATATAAAAGATATAACAAGAGGGTCACTTCGAAATGGCTATGGTATGGTCCTTCAGGAGACATGGCTTAAATCCGGGACAATAAGAGAAAATATCACCATGGGTAATCCTGATATATCAGAAGAGGATATGATAAAGATTGCCAAGATCTGCCATATAAACTCTTTTATTCAAAGGCTTCCTAAGAAGTACGATACAGTGATAACAGAAAACGGTGAAGAGTTCTCCCAGGGCCAGAGGCAGCTTATGTGTATTGCCAGAGTAATGATGAGTAAGCCTTCCATGATGATCCTTGATGAAGCAACTTCTTCCATCGATACCAGAACAGAAATGAAGATCCAGGATGCATTCAACGCAATGATGGAAGGAAGGACAAGCTTTGTAGTAGCCCACAGACTCAGTACTATCAGAAATGCTGACATAATCCTTGTTATGAACAGTGGAAATATTGTAGAAATGGGAAATCACAATGAACTTATGAAAAAGAAAGGCTTCTACTACGACCTTTACATGAGTCAATTTCTCGGAAAAGCTATTTAATACTATCTTTTTGGACTATTTTAATGCGGTAAAGTATTGAAAATAATTCGAAATATGAGATAATGGTAATTGTAATGCGAACTAGGAAATTCAGAATATCTACAACCAGTAAAAAAGGAGTTATGGGAAAATGACTTATGAAGAATTGGTAAAAGAGGTAAAGAAGAATTATGGTGCGCTAGATGCCAGTGGTATTAAAGAGCATGTAGCAGTTCAGTTCAATATCGAAGGCGAAGCTGAAGGAGCTTTCTATGTTGAGATATCTGACAGCAATGTTGATGTTGAACCATTTGAGTATTTTGACAGAGATGCAGTTGTAACAACAAGTGCTGACGTAGCTCTTAGCTTATCATCCAAGAAGCTTGCGCTTAAAGATGCATATAACGATGAAACTGCAAAAGTATGGGGAGATCTTGATAAGATCCTTTATGCATTTGAGCAGCTTTCAGTAAAAGCAGAGGAGCCTAAGAAGGCAGCTGCTCCTAAGAAAGCGGCAGCTAAAAAACCAGCTGCTAAGAAAACTACAGCAAAGAAGACTACTACAACTAAGAAGTCTACCAAGAAGACAACAGAGAAGAAAACTGTAGCAGCTGCAAAATAATAACTTGTGTTATTGTATAGATATTGTGTTCAAGCGGATGAAAGACCGGAATCGAATTTTTCGATTCCGGTCTTTTTTATGAATAAGTTTTAATTATGTTTTATATTGACTGAATCCATGTATCAAGATCTTTTTCTGAAATTGCCATTTTATTCAGATTTTCAGCATCAAATTGGATTGAATTTGGATTTAATATCTTTGTCGTCTTGCACTGTTTCTCAAGATCAGAAAGGGAATGACCTTCATATCCGCCATATGTAACAAACGGGATAACTGTCTTGCCTGAAAGATCATACTGATCAAGAAATGCTGAAACGGCGGGCGCTATAGTAAACCACCATGTTGGAGAACCAATAATGATTCTGTTATAACTCATAATATCGTGGACAAGAGGTTTAATCTTGGGTCTGTAACCACTTTCAACTTCCTCTTTGCCTTGAGCCATAATATCATCAAAGGAACCTGTATACTCATTGATTGTATCAATGGCTTCAATATCATAAGACTTTATATCGGCAATACGCTTGGCGATTTTCTTTGTATTCCCCATGCTCTGTGAATAATATAGTACAAGTGTTTTCGCTTTTCTATGAAAAAACATATCGAACCTTTCTGAAAAAAGTAGATCAGATTAAGTTTAATAAGGCTGTATATTAGAAAAAAACATAAATCCCTATACATTTTATAATAATATCTTTTAATTGCAAAGAGAAAAGGAAAAATGGCTAAATAAAGATGGAGCATTTTGTAAGAAGTTACAAAAATACACTTTAACTACATTTATATCTGTTAATATTGACCAATCTATGTTTATAATAATCTTACCTAATTCTATGTAAACGTTTACAATTCCAAAAATCAACTGAATAGGGGAGGGTATAATGAAAAAATCCACAAAAGGTAAGATTTTATCTGCTTTAATGGGCATTCCATTAGTGACCGTTATGGCTACATCTTCTTTATTACCGGGAACATCTTTTGTTTCTAATGCAGAAGAACCCGAGCAGACAGCAACTTCGCCTTCAGATCATGACACCGAAACAGGAAATGAAGATGATGCTGAAATTAAAAATGAAGGCATAGACAGTACAGAAGAAATAGTCGCTGATGAAACAACCACTGAAGAGGGTGCCTCTGAAGATGCAGTCACTGGAGAGACAACCTCTGAAGAAACGGCTTCTGAAGAAACAGAAGAAGTATCTTCTGAAGAAGTAGACGCTAAAGAAACAGAAGAAGCATCTTCTGATCAGGATACCGAATCAGATAAAGAAGAAAAAATAGAGGAGGATGATATACAGGTATATCTTGCAGAAGGAGCGCCTTCAAATGCCCAGGATGGATACGAGCATGAATATGAGGTCTGGGATTTTGCAGGTGATTATCTGGCTGATACCGATAATGTCTCATATAATAACAATTTATCTGTTGAAACTATCAACGGTTTATATGGAGAGTCTGTTACAGCAGGATCAACAGGCGTAACTCTTGGCAGCTTTGATACTGTAACAGGACTTTCTTTTTATAGTGCCAAGACCAATAACAGATTGAGATCAACTAATGAGAATATCTCCAGATATGATGATAAGAATAAGACAGATGCATCCGGAAACACTTATAGAGGATTTATATATTCAAACAGTGGAAGCACAAATACTACCGGTCTTAAGATTGAGAGCCTGGGCGCTGGTGATATCGTATATGTGATGGCAGGTTCTAATGGTAATGCAGCTACCTATGCATGGGGCAGGAATCTGGATGATGAGCCTATTCAGAGCGTAAAGTATAACAAAACAGCAGGAGTAGAGGAGCTTATCTTCTACGTGCCTGAAGGCGGTGATTATTACCTTTGGTGCCTGGATGAAAAGCTCGTTGTAGCCAGAGTATATATAGAAAGAGCAAATGAGGTAACAGTAACAGGTGATATCGATACGCCATCCGATTTTACAGCAGATGACGCTGAGCTTGTTTTCACACAGTTATCGCCGGATGGAAATAAGATCAGAACTGTTACAACAGAAGTTGAGGAAAATGCCGGTTCTTATTCATACAGCGTAGTGCTTGATAAAATGTATGACTATACAGTAGAACTGACAGGCGCCAACGGATTTGTTATAGACTCAACAAAGTTAACAGATGGTCTTATATCCATAGATAATATATCTGATAATAATCTTTCTGTAGATCTTACTGTATCAAAGGTTAATGTTGTTACAGTAAAAGGACAGTTCAAAAATTTGCCAGCAGATAAAGTAGACGCTCTTGAACTAACGATAACAAATCATGACGAAGACAGACCATACACACCTGTTCTTACAAAAACAAAAGATACAAATCTGTTTACACTTGAGCTGGAGAGCGGACAGCTTTATGATCTTGAGGCATCAGGTGTTGACGATTATGAACTTGAGACACAGACGATAACAGCAGATGAAGATGGAACTATGGATATAGTATTTAAAGCCAAAGATACACACATGGTAAATATTACTGTATCAGGCCCATCTGAAGCTGAGTTATCAGAACTTTCTCTTACATTAACTATTTTAAAGACTCCGATCACAGGTGAGCTTGACTCCTATAGTTATAGCTTTACAGGTCAGGATGTCATCGATGGAGCAATTGCACTTCGAGATGGTCAGTATCACGTAGAAGCAGCGCTTCCAGGATATGAGATGGCACTTACATCTGATATCAAAGTAAATGGAGAAGACACATCTAAAGAAATCGTAATGAAGAAAGCTTCTGAAGAGAGTAAAATAGCCTATTCAGAAATAATAACAGTTGGTACGGATAAGGATTATAAGACTATAAGTGATGCTATTGAAGCTATCCGTCATATGGAAAGAGATGATAGCCAGAGAGTAACTATCAAGATTGATCCAGGTAATTATCAGGAGATGCTTATAGTCGATGTGGATAACGTATCTTTGGTCAACGCAGCCGGAGATGACGCCAGCATAGAACTGGCAGATTCCGGCGTATCTGTTTCTGATAAAGCAGTAAGGATCACATCATATTATGGTCATGGATATACATACTATTCTATGGGAGAGGATTACAGATATGATGAAGAGGTACTGAAGGTTAATCAGGAAAATGGATATCCTTCAGTTACAAACCCGGGATCCGGAACAGCAACAATGTGGAATGCAACAGTATACGTTAATGCTGATGGATTCGAAGCAGAAGGGATCATATTTGAAAACTCTTTTAACCAGTATGTATCAGAACTTGCAGCAGAAGATACAATTGTGGCTATGGAAGGAGCTAAAGAAGGCTCTGATGGAACAAGAAATGACCTTGAAAAGGGAAGCACAGTTGTACAGCAGAAATCTTATGTAGAAAGAGCATCAGCTCTGGCTCTTGGCAATAATCTTTCAGATATTGTGTTTACTAATTGTAAAGTAGTAGGCCGTCAGGATACTTTATATGGCGGAAAAATGACTTATGCTGAGTTCAACAACTGCGAAATCTACGGTGCTGTAGACTACATATTTGGCGGAATGACAGCAATATTCTACCAGTGCGAACTTAAATTTAATACAACTGATAACAAGAACGATGTGGGATATATTACTGCCGCTCAGCAGTCATCAGGCCGTGGTTATCTGATGTATGAATGCCACATAACAAGTGTAGAAGCAGGAACAGATGTAGACAGCAAATATTATAGCTATACAACAAGTAAACCCGGTTATTTTGGAAGACCATGGCAGGCTAATACCAGTGAGGTAGTATTCTATAATACAACGATTGATGAATGTGACAGTACCCTTGCCTCCACATATGGAAGCAGCTCTCTTATCCAGCCTGCAGGATGGCTTAATTCTCTCGGCGGCGAGGCGCAGATGTACGAATACGGAACCACAGAGTCATCAGGAGTAGATAATTCATCTGCAAGAATTGCCTCGTGGACAACATGGACCACTTCTGACAGCGTACTCACAACCCCTTATTTGGCCGATGGTACAAAAATAACACTTGATGCGTTTAGAAAAAATAAATCGGGAGATACAGATCATGCATGGGATTTTTCAACTTATGGATCTTCAATTTCAACTGATTATAATACAGCAAGTGTTAGTGCAGATGGCACTATAACAGTTTCGTCTACTAATGGAAAAGGAAAGCTTGTTCCAGCTTCCACTGATGGCCTTGCTTTCTACTATGTAACAATTGATGCAGCAAACGAGAACTTTACACTGGAAGCCGACATTGCTGTTGACAGCTGGAAGTTATCCAATGGTCAGGAAGGCTTTGGAATCATGGCAGCTGATGCTGTTGGTATAAACGGTGATACATCTACATTCTGGAACAACTCATACATGCTATCTGCTACCAAGGTTTCATATACAGGTGATAACGGCAATACATATACCATGAAAATAGGTGTAGGAGCGCAGGAAAAGAAAGGTGTTACAGCTGATAATCTTGAAACCATAAAAGGCGGAGACATAAGTGATTTTTCAAGTACAATGTATACACTTGAAACCAGTGCAGCTGACGAAGGCCTTGAAGCAGGAACCTATAACATGTGTGGTAATTACACCAACACGTCAGGAATGACAGATGTTTCAACGCTTACAACAACCTTCCATATGTCTATAAGAAGAAATAACACAGGTTATGTATTAACATATTCAGATACTGAAGGCAATATAATAGGTTCTAAGCTTTTCTATCACCCGGATGAAGGCGATAATCTTACCATGATAGATAAGGATCACATCTATGTAGGATTCTTCGCTGCAAGAAATGCAACGATAAAAGTGACTAACACATCACTAACAACAATAAACCCATCTGATGATGATGCAAAAGAAGAACATCCTCTTACATATACCGATCTTGTTGCCGGATTTGAATCTGCAGATTTTGCAAATCAGCCTTCTTATGAACTTGTATATTATGGCAACGCAGACGGAATTCTTTCAATATCAGATGAAGAAGGAAATGTAGTACTTGAAGAAACAGCGGTAACTGCTAACAGCAAAACAAAAACAAATGTTACGTTAAAAGCCGGTACAAATACATATGTTGGAACCTTTACACCGGATCCTGAGTTCAGATTTGATACCTATGAAGTATTAACAACATATGATACCGTAACATTTACCATTACGGTCAATTATGAAAAGGGAGAAAGATACGTATACTATGTAAGTCCAGATGGATCAAAAGATGCTAAGGGAACCAAAGAAGATCCAATGGATATCTATACTGCTGTAAAAGTAGTTGAACCTGGAGATAAGATTCTTCTTGCAGGAGGAACCTATAATCTTACAAGCACAGTTGTAGTAGAAAGAGGAATTGATGGAACCAAAGATCAGCTTATCTATATGATAGCTGATCCGGAATCTAAAGAAAGACCTGTATTTGATTTTGGAGGAAACTGTGCAGGTATGATACTTGCAAGTGACTACTGGTACTTCCAGGGATTTGATGTAACTAATTCCCAGAATGCTCAAAAGGGTCTGCAGCTTTCAGGATCATACAATACACTTGATAGTATCCATGCTTACAGAAATGGAAATACAGGTATTCAGGTAAGCCGTTACAAATCAACAGATACCTTTGAAGACTGGCCTTCATACAACACAATTCTTAACTGCACATCTTTCCTTAATGCAGATGCAGGATATGAAGATGCAGACGGATTTGCAGCAAAGCTTACGGTTGGAGAAGGTAACGTGTTCGATGGATGTATAGCAGCTTATAATGCAGACGATGGCTGGGATCTATTTGCCAAGGTAGAAACAGGAGCTATAGGTGCAGTAACCATAAAGAACAGCGTTGCATTTATGAACGGTTATGTTCTTGATGAAGTAGGTAACCTTATAGATGCAGGAAATGGTAACGGATTTAAAATGGGCGGATCTTCTATCGCTGGAGGGCATATGCTTATAAATTCTGTAGCTTTCTGTAACAAAGCTAAGGGAATTGATTCAAATAGCTGCCCTGACATTCAGGTTACTAACAGCACATCTTATAACAATGGCTCATATAATGTAGCTTTCTATACCAATGATGCTTCAAATACTGCATTTCTTGCAAACGGTGTGATCTCATACAGAAATGATGGAGGCACAGACGATCAGATCAAGCTTAAAGGCTCACAGGATGAGGCAAACGTATATAACGAATCTAATTACTACATGATAAGCGGATCATCTACTAACACAGAATCTGTCACTGTTGATGATTCATGGTTCGTATCAGTAGATGCAGATGCTGCTATCGGTTCTTCAATGACATCGTCATCAAAAGACCTTATCTGCGGCATTACGCGTAATGAAGATGGAACCATAAATATGAATGGATTCCTTGTACTTGCAGAATCATCTGGCAAGAACGCAGGAGCTACAGTAGAAGGACAGAATTCTGAAAAGATTGAAGTACCAACTAGTGAAGCGAATATGTCAAAAGACACTTCAGAGGACCTTGATGGAAAATTTGTAAGAAAATGGTTCAATGTTTATTATCAGCTCTCTGACGGAACATACCTGACAGGACTTCATAAGATAGAAGGAAACCTTTATTTCTTCTATGAAAGTGGTGCAATGGCAAGAAACACATTCATAACTGTCTCTGAAAAGACCTATTATTTTGATGATATGGGCCAGGCAGTTAAGGGATTCCTAACATTATGGTTCTTCAATACATACTATTTTGGCGAAGACTTCGAACTTGAGAATTCAGGTTTCTTTACAGTAGGAGATTTTACCTACTATGCTCGTCAAGATGGAAGAATCGTAAATAATGATTTTGTAAATATAAGTCAGGATGATGGAACTGTTCTTACATACTTCTTTGATAGTAAAGGACATATGGCAACGGGATTTGTGACAAGATGGATATGGAATACATACTACTTCGATTCCAATGGAGTAATGGTTACGAATTCCTTTGTTTCAGCCGGAGATAGCACATATTACTTTGCTGCAGATGGTTTGATGGTTCGCTATTGGCAGACCATAGACGGAAAGCAGTACTATTTTGGAAGTGATGGGAAAATGGTTAAAGGTTGCATTGAAATGTGGTGGAACATCTATGTATTTGATGATAACGGAGTGCTTATTGAAAGCCACAGCATTTATGAAAGAGCATGCAACTGGGCCAATAAACGTTTTGGAATTACTATAAGGATCTGAATGAACCATGATCATCTTCGGTTTTCAAAAATTTAATTTTTGAAGAACAGAATTGATAAATAACAGAATAGTTAAAGCCGGTCATTTGAATCACAAACAAATGACCGGCTTTTAACATGCAAATAATAATAATTAAATGTTCTGATTCACCAAAAGATGCAGGAAACACGGCTTGTCAAATACAATCAACTGTTATCCTTCATAATCAGAAATATAGCCCTCTACAGTTTCAATAACATCTGCAACGAAATCAATGTCATCCACGACTGAATCAGTCAACTCGAGCGAATGATTTACATCAGGTATCTCTACCAGCTCAATGTGTTTTTCTAAAGACAATCTCTCAATGGTTTCATTATCAGCCCAGGGATCATTAGTTCCATGGAAAGCAATTCCATATCCGTCCTGAACATATTCATATGTTTCTGCAAGAGGAGTGTAGTAGATCTGCCCGGCAAGAATATTATTCTCAAGAGCATATCGCGCTGCCATAATAGTACCAATGCTTTTTGAAAAGAAGAATATGCAATCATCTTCTCCGGTGTATTTATCAAAATCCACCTTGGAAAGCTGATCACAAGTCTGTTTCCAGGCTATATCGAAACATTCCTTCATTTTCTCTTTGTCTCCCTTAGCATTAGAAGGAAAATCTGTGTAATCAAGAGCTACAACGTCAAAGCCATGAGTTTTAGCCAGCTTTTGACTGTAGTATAGTAATGGCTTTTGGTTTGTATAACCAATACCAGGGAAAATAACTGCAAGTTTCAAGACATTGCTCCTTTCAATATAAATATGCGTAATCTAATAATACAAAATAGCGTTTATATTACCATTCAGCCAATAAAACATGCATTTCGTCGGATGAATGACTAGACATTTAATTATGATGATATTATTACACTTGTCAAATCCAAGCGATTTTGGGAGGTCAAAAAATGAATCAGACAAGTGCTTATATTAAAGATGAATATTGGAATAAATTTTATTATCAAATTAGAGCTTTTGTAATAGGTATGGCAGTAGGAATGTTTTATTCTGTAGCTTACAGATGGGACATTTCAATATTACTTGCAAACATGGGATTTAGAAATAGTAATGGTTACCTGTTTACATCATTAGGATTTGGAATACTCTTTTTGATCATCTACACAGGCGCCGTATTTGTTCTTCCTTGGTTTAACCGCAGAACGGAGAATGTAAAAGTCCTCTTAGTAGTACTATTTCCCATTACACTTTCAGTATCCGGTCTTATCGGATTCGTGACATTTATACCTTACACACTGCATTGCCTTTACAGAGCCTATTTTTGATATAATACACACCACCCACCTCACAGCTTATATATGCTTGAACTAATACTTCAGGTATATATAAGCTATTTTTTTAGAGGCTTCTGGCATGATGGTGGGTAATATACCAGTCCTCTAATGTACTTTTACAATTGAAAAACCACCTGTGTTCCTGTAGAGTATTAGCGACCAAACCAAAACTCAAAGGAGTACCCACAGATGGTTTCTGCTAATACACTATGCAAAAAATTACTCAATGTCAAGCATGCTGTTGTAGAAGATGCATACTTTTATGATGACAATTATGGTGTAAACCACATACGCATACAGGTTCGTACTGATAAGTGGCATGAAGATTATTGTCCCTATTGCCATAAGAAATGTTCCCGTTATGATCAACATTCAAGTCAGCCCAGGACATGGCGTGGACTGGATTGGGGTGCCGTTCTTGTTGAAATTGAAGCAAGGACTCATCGTGTTGCCTGTCCTATACATGGGGTAGTAACAGCTTATACTCCATGGGCATATCCTGGTAGCGGTTTTACTCGTGACTTTGATTTAACAGTTGGCTGGCTAGCTGTTTACCTGCCACGAAGTGTTGTGTCTGAATATATGCGCGTCGACTGGGAAACTGTAGGCCGCTGTATAAACAGGACACTTAATGATATAGAGCCAGAGCGTTCAAAAAGGCTAAACAACCTTGTAAATATAGGTATTGATGAAACAAGTTATAAGAAAGGACACAAGTATATAACAGTCATCGTCAACCATGATACAAACACCGTAGTCTGGGCTGCTCAGGGGCACGGAAAGGGCGTGTTAACGCAGTTCTATAAACAGCTCACGCCAGAACAGCTCTCTTCTATAAAAATCGTAACCGGTGATGGTGCTAAATGGATCACCGAGTGTGTTAATGAGTTCACTCCCGACTGTGAGCGCTGCGTAGATCCATTCCATGTAGTCCAGTGGGCAATGGAGGCGCTCGATGAAGTAAGGCGTGATGTATGGCGTGAAGCATATGCTGAGTTCACGCAACTATCCAAGGAACATCCCAGAAAGAAAGGACGTCCGAAGGAAGATGATCCAACGTCTGCTATGCTAAATGCAGCCAGGGCCAAAGCAGATGCAATAAAGAATTCTACATATGCACTTGGCAAAGCTCCTGAACACCTTACCGAAAACCAACAGACAAGAATAACTATGATTGCAGAAAACAACAATCGTCTTTACAGAGCATATCGAATGAAGGAAATGCTTCGTCTCATCTTAAAATTAAAGGATGTCGATGAAGCAGATAAAGCATTAAATCGATGGCTCTGGTGGGCAAGCCATAGCAGGATTAAGGCTTTCAAGGAACTGTATCTTAAAATCAAGCGTCATCGTGAACACATTTTAAATGCAATTCGCTTCGGTATGAGCAATGCAAGAATCGAAGCAACAAACAATAAAATAAAACTGATTATTCGCAAGGCATATGGCTTCCGTAATATCCAAAATATGCTGGATATGGTTTATCTGGTATGCTCGGATTTGAGGATTCCACTTCCCAACCGAAAAGCGCGAAGTGCATAATCAGTATATTTACTGGGGTTATGTGGAGTTTTACCCACCATCACCCCTAAAGAGCCTTTTTTTATGGTGATTCTAAAATTATAAACTTGGTTAAAATAAAAACCTCATTAAAGAAAGAATTAATCCTGCCATAAAAAGGGCAGCTAAAATAATAAGAGCATAATACCATTTAATACGACCCATAAATTAAAAAGACTCCTTTATGTGATTTATGACTTCTTATGTCATGTTATCATATAAGAGGAGACTATTACTATGGATAACACGAGAAAAATAATATTTCATGTAGATGTAAACAGTGCTTTTCTTTCATGGAGCGCTGTAAAAATATTAAAAGATGACCCAAACGCTGTAGATCTTAGGACAATCCCTTCTGCGGTTGGCGGTGATGTCGAAAGTAGACATGGCATTATTACCGCCAAATCAATCCCTGCAAAAAAATATGGAGTTACAACAGGAGAACCTGTAGTTAAGGCGATGCAAAAATGCCCTAATCTTGTTATGGTGCATAGTGATTTCAAGACCTATAGGGAATACTCTGGTAAATTTATAGAGATCTTACGGACATATTCAAATATAATAGAGCAGGTCTCAATTGACGAAGCCTTTATCGATATGACAAAGCCGGTTACTGACATGTATAAGTTAGAAGGCAGCCATGATAGTGATAAAGAAGATGCTCGTAAGGAAATTGCTCTGATCCTTGCAGGTAAGATCAAGGATGAAATAAAAAATACCCTTGGATTTACAGTCAATGTCGGAGTTTCGTCCAATAAGCTTCTTGCAAAAATGGCTTCGGACTTTGAAAAGCCTGATAAGATACATACTCTTTTTCCAAATGAGATAAGAAAAAAGATGTGGCCTCTACCTATAGGAGAACTCTTTGGCTGCGGTAAACAGACATCAGCAAGGCTCTCTGAGCTTGGAATGCGAACGATAGGCGCGGTTGCTCAGACTGATCTTCGTATCCTTCAGGATATATTAGGCGTAAAACAGGGAAGCTACATATATCAAAGTTGTAACGGTATAGGAAGTAGCGATGTCAATCCCGCTGAAGAAGATGCAAAGAGCTATTCCAATGAGACAACGACAAGATCTGATATTACCTTTGATAATTATGAAAAAGAAATGCCACAGATAATTAAATGGCTTTCTGAATCAGTAGCAAAACGCCTTCAAAGAGACGGCATGTTTGCATCAACCGTATCCGTCAGCGTCAAAACAGATACATTCCAAAGACGTTCAAAGCAGATGGGTATTGGAGATTCAACCAATGACGAAGATGTATTATATGAAAAAGCTACAAAGCTAATGAGCGAACTGGCACTTGGAGAAAACGGTATACTGGCGCAAGGATATAGCATAAGACTTGTTGGAGTAGGTGCTGCAGATCTGGATAGAGGCGAATACAGACAGATGAGCCTCTTTGACATGAATGTACAAGGAAGCAGTTCCGGTACAAAAGGAACAAGAGATTCCCAAAGAGCTGAAAAACAGCGTAAACTTCGTGAAATGACCAAAACTATTGAAGCTAAATATGGTGAAGGGATAATTCATAAAGGAAGAGATCATTATAATCATAAGTAATTATAAAAAGATACAACTGTCGAATCTATATCCAGAAATTTCCGACAGTTGTATCTTCTTACTTATAAATATGAAGGGCCACGGTGGTCCATCTATTTTCCTTAATCTGACTTTCTTCTATTATATTCCCATTTAAAAACTGCAGCCAGAATGATCACCGCATATCCGATGAAGCTAAGAACGTCCGGAACCTCACTAAGGAATAAGAATCCAAGGATTGCTGCAAAGATAACCTGTGTATAATCAAAGACAGAAATTGATTTAGCAGGAGCAAGCTGATAGGCTGCTGTAATATTGAACTGACCAACCGCTGCAGATATACCAGCCATTATAAGGCATCCAAGCTGCCATGGGGCCATAGGTACCCATTGAACTATCATGAATGGAAGAGTAAGAAGGCAGGAAAAAAGCGAAAAGTAAAACACTATCGCAGGTCCCGGCTGTCCAAGCTTTCCCATCTTATGAACATATGCATAAGCTGTACCTGCACCGAATCCGCCATAAAGACCAACGAGAGCAGGAAACGAAGCGAATCCAAGCCCCGGCTTAATTATGAAAAGTGCCCCTGTAAATGCGAGTATTACACATAACCAGTCAACTTTATTAGGTATTTCTTTCATAATAAAATAGGACATAATGATCGCGAAAAATGGTGAAAGCTTGTTGAGCATGTTAGCATCTGCAATCCCAAGGTGATCGATAGCCCAGAAGTTTGCAATGAGCCCTGTTGTCCCGAAAAAGCATCTAAGGAACATTGAAAGCTTAGCGCTTTCTACGACTTTAAAAGACACCTTCTTTTTAAATAATGTATATATAGCTATAAAAAGAGCAACAAAGTTACGGAAAAAAGCTTTTTCCATAGTCGGAAGGTCACCTGATATCCTTATAAAAAAGGTCATAAAGGCAAAACCAAGCGCAGCTAAGAGAATATGTAAAATAGCTAATCTAAGCTCTTTTCTGGTAGGAGCTGAATTATTATGTGTGGACTGATCTGACATTTTATTTCCTCTGATAATTATGAATCACGAATAAATCTTAGAATAATCTGGAAACTATTACAAGAAACGAATTTAACAAAAAAGGGAGAACAACAGACCTTAAATCTGCTGTTCTCCCTATATTTTGATTGTAATGTAAAACTAAATCTTATTTGATTATTGTCTGATCGCCTCTTACAGCACCATACTTATCAGCTGTAACAGTTCCGCCAAGTACTTCTGAAACATAAGCCATAACAGCTTCGTCCATAACTATACCTGTATCGAACTGATCACTTGCAGATAAGAATCTGTAATATGTATCACCACCGGATGCGCAGAAGTTGTTAGTAACAACTGCATATGTATCAGTAAGTGAGAATGGCTGACCATTAATACTCTCAATAGTTACACGAGTGATGGCTGCCGGAGCATAGTATGTTGAATCCGGATAAGCTTCACCCTGCTGGAATTCTTTAGTTGTATCTATTGTGAACTTGATACCTGAAGTCTGAGGATAACCACCAATTGCTGTAGGAGTACAGAATGTTGATGCTTCAAGAACTTCCAGAAGCTCAGCACCTGTAATATATACTACTGCTACAGTGTTTCCAAATGGAAGAACTGTATTGATATCATTCTTTGTGATGCTTCCAGCCTCAATAGAAGCTCTGATACCACCACCGTTAGTGATAGCAACAACATGATCTTCAGGAACTGTGATAGATCCGCCTTCCTTAAGAACTGACCACTTAATAGCATCAGTTATAAGATCACCAAGGTTTGTCTCCTCAGTTCTGTTACCTGGATCACGCTCGCCGTTAAGATCGATAGCTGTATGACCAAGAACCTTGTCATATTCATTATTTACTCTCTGGAAAATAAGGTTTGCGTTAGCGGAAGTTGTAACTTCCTGAGCAAGATTCTGAAGAGTAATAAGGAAATGATCATCGATCTGCTTAGTTGCATTATCGATCTCGATAATACCGATATTATCAACCTTTGTACCGGTTGACTGAATAGGCTCACCAGCACTACCCTGAGTCATTACAGTGTGTGAATGACCGTCGATTATGAAATCAATACCGGTAGTATTAGCGTACATATCAATACTTCTGTTACCATCAAAAGCTGATTCTTCATCTACACCAAGGTGAGACAGACAGATAACAAGATCTACACCCTGGGCTTTAAGCTCATCAACCTGTCCCTGTGCGCATACATAATTTTCTTCCTTATTAAGGAAGTTAACGCCTTTGATCATAGAAGGATTAACTTTAGTCTTAGTCTCAGGAGTCTCCATTCCGAAGAAACCGATCTTAAGACCTGAAGCATTAGTATAGATTGCATTTGGAGTGAAAAGATTTTTTCCATCAGGATTTGTAATATTAGCACACAGAACTTTGAATTTAGCAAAGTTCAGATTTGATCTGAGCTGTTCATAGCCATAATCAAATTCATGATTGCCAAGAGTTACAAAGTCATAACCTGCAGCATTCATCATTGTGATCGCATCAAATCCCTTAGTAGTGCTTACATAAGGTGTGCCCTGACTAAAATCACCTGCATCAACAAGAATAACATCAGCACCACGTTTTTCGAAGTTATCGCGAACAGATGCTACATATGCATATCTACTGATAGCACCATGAACATCATTGGTGTGAATGATGATAGTCTTGCCGGATAAATCCATCGGTACATCAAGAATAGTTCTGATATCCGCTGAAAAATCCTCTGCATGTACCTGCACATGAGTGATTCCTGATGCAATGACAAGAATCAGTGCAAGCAGCATTGCAAATAACTGTTTCAAGAACTTCTTACTTTTCATGCCTACAGTACCCTCCTTACTGTAAATTGTAGATGGTTTAAAGCCTACAATATTAGTATAGATATAATGCCATATAACATCAATATATAATCGATATAGAATATTTGGGATTTATTTATATTCAATATACCGATTATGGATATGCTAAATAAGAATCTTTAATAGATTTTAATAATTGATCAGTGTTGAGAAAATGCATGAAAATATAGGCTTATAAATATACATTCAAAAATGGGTTTCCAGCAGTTGAAAATTACATAAAAAGATAGCAAGAAAACAAATAATATTAAAAGTAAAAATGTACAATAAAACAAAAATATATAGTAATAGTATATATGGAAAAACTATTGGAAATATTAATGAAACTGTATAACGCCAGTATATATGCGCAATAATGATTCTTTCTAACTTTTTTGATAGAATTAACAATTTTGATGAAAAAAAGAGTAAAATATGATAGATTAAATGATAGTTTATATTATATAATCATCAGCGGTATAAATCATACTAAGTTACACGAATGTATAAATAGTAATATGTAATTTGTAGGGCAATGAAAACGGGTAGGTTCATTGCGCGGGCTTAGTGCGGGCTTTTTGCACTGTCAGTTCATAGCCAATGAGGGGGCTGTGGATATGATGATTTATAAGTAAATAGGGATGGTGAGATATGAATAACACGGATTTTATTCAGCTTGAAGAAGATGATGAAATTGATTTCGCTGAGCTCTTCTTTGTCTTAAAGAAAAACATCATTGCAATCGCATTATGTGCGATCATCGGCGCTACGGCAGCATTTGCTTATACTATTAATTTTATGACGCCGATATATACATCATCTTCGATGATCTACATTTTCTCAAAAACAACAAGTATAACAACAGCGGCAGACCTTCAGCTTGGATCACAGCTTACAGTCGATTTTGAGATCCTTGGAACCAGTAGACCGGTTCTTGAGAAGGTAATCATGAACCTGGGCCTTGATACTACTTATGAAGATTTACTACATATAGTAGATATTGAGAATCCTAAGGATTCGCGTATCATCAAGATCACAGTTGAGAATCCTGATCCTGATCTTGCAGCAGACATAGCCAACGAGATCGCAGATGTACTTGCAGACAGAGTTGCACAGGTTATAGATACAGATAAACCTTCATCAGTAGAAGATGCTGTACCGGCTAAGCTTCCAAGTAAGCCTTCTACCAAGAAGAACACAGCGATGGGCTTCATGGCAGGTCTTCTCCTCGCAGCAGGCGTCGTACTTGTCAGATATTATTCTGATAATACTATCAAGGATGAAGATGACGTAAGGAAGTATTTAGGACTTGGAACATTTGCTTCCTTCCCACTTGAAGATTCAATTGCAAAGGATAAGGGAATTATTAATAAGAAGAGGAAGCATAAATCATGAGTAAGAAAAAACTCATAGCATGTATACTATTAATAATACTCCTTGGAATAATATCAGCAGCTTTAGGTTACAGGATATCGGATAAGATTCATAATGAGCAGCTCGTACAAGACGTTCAGGAATCAGCTCATATAGGCGATACAGCTTCTGATACAGACAATATTAAAGATAAGATAGCAGATACATCAAATGTATCGGTAACAGACGACACGACATCAGGTTCAGGCACTTCAGCATCGTTCAGTTCCCCAATAGATTTTGAAAGCCTTCAGGCTTCTAATGAAGACATATACGCATGGATATCAATACCGGATACCAAGGTTGACTATCCAATAGCTCAGCATCCAACAGATGATTCATATTATCTAAACCACGGAGCAGACGGAATTTACTCAGAATACGGATGCCCATATACAGAACTATGCGACAGCAGTAAGTTTATTGAGTTCAACACAGTTATATACGGTCACAATATGAATGACGGTTCTATGTTTGGAGTCCTTCATGACTATGAAGATGAAGATTTCTTCAATGATCACAGGACTATTTATATTTATACCAAGGACCATACATATGCTTATACAGTTTTTGCTGCGGTTATGTACAGTGATGCACATATACCCTATTACTATGATGATGATATAAGAGAGGATAGAGACCTCTTTCTGCAATCTCTTCAGAACGACATAGTGAAAGAGCGCAGTATATATGATAATGACATGGAAGTTACATCTGATAGCAAGATCATAACGCTGTCAACCTGTGACAGGAAGCTTAGAGATAACCGCTTTTTGGTAGTAGCGGTGATGACACAAGTAGATGGAAGAAATATAGATAGTAACTGATCTTATAAAGTGATGTAAAAAGCATTTTTTCAACTAATAAGCTTTTCTCGTAATAACAGGGACGATAATATACAACATGAGGTTGATATGAGTCATAAGCATAGACATAGAAAACATAAAAGATTTGGCCGCGAGGAACGTAAGACATTCTTAATACTGATGACAGCTGCAGTAGTAATAGTACTCGGAGCAGGCGCCTATGGATATAAAAGCGCGATACGTGCTGATGAAAAAACGGTACGTAGAAGCTCAGAAACGCATAGCACTATGGACGTATCTGCAAGCGGATCATCAATAAATGATTCGAATACTGTAGCATCATCAACAGCGACTACGGCCATAATCGATAACTTTGATGGAACCATAACTTATAACGGAGTGAAGTACAAACCAAATACATCGATAGAGACAGTTCTCTTCCTGGGTATAGATGATTCTGACCAGACCAGGCAGGGAGCCGGAATCGATGAGGGCGGACGTTCCGATACCATGATCCTGTTCATAATCGATAAGGACAAAGAGCTCATAACTCCCCTTGAGATCAACAGAGATACCATGGTAGGCGTTGATATATATAATAACGATGGAGAATTCCTCTACACAGGACAAGAGCAGATCACGATGCAGTATTCTTATGGACGCTCAGCCAGAGAAGCCTGCAACCTGACCAAGCAGAAAGTAGCCGACCTACTTATGAGAACCCGCATCAACAACGTGGTATCTCTCACAATGGATGGCATCGAGCCATCTGTTGATGCAATAGGCGGTGTGACATTAAAGCTTCAATCAGATGAGACTGATCTTGATCCCATGTATACCGAAGGTGCAGTTATTACTCTAAATGGTAAAGATGCTTTCGACTTCGTCCACACAAGAGATGTGGAGACAAGAGGCAGTAACATGGACCGAATGTCCAGACAGACCCAGTTCATGCTGGCGCTGTCCCAGACTGCAAGACAGAAAGGAACCGGTGTAATAAACGTTATGGAAGAAGCTGCAGGCGACTATCTCTATGAAGATATGAGCGCTGATATTGCAGACTGCTTCGCTAAGTATGCTGTAGCAGACACAGTCTACATGCTCCCCGGTGACAATGTCGAAGGAGTGCTTCATGATGAGTTCTATGTAGACAATGAAGAACTCACCAAATTGATAATACAACTCTTCTATGTAGAGAACTGACTCTTCATAGAATTAACAATATTTTAAGAAAAGATGAGGGATGAGTGATGAAAAAGAGGATTTTAACAACAGCAGCTATGGTATTAGCAACATTGACATTTGCACTTGGAACAACAAGCGCACTTGCAGCAAGTAGAACAGACACAGCAGAAGTTCTCGGTGCTACAAGATCAAGAGAAGACGCAGGTGAAGCTGCAGTACTCGGAGCTGATAGGAAGCAGAATTCTGTTGAAGTTGCAACTAAAGAAATTACAGATGCTAAGGTTCTTGCTGATATAGAAGATAAGACAATTCTTGCAGAAACTATAAATAAAGTAATAGAAGCTGCAAATAAGGCTAATAATACAAATAGTAATAACGAAGAAGTAAAAACAGTTACAGCTGCAGATCTTGAAGTTCTTGTATCTGTAGATGTTACAGTACCTGAAGGAACTGAGGTTAGTGCTGAGAACCCTGTATATATCACATTTACAGTTCCTGGAATCACAACTGAGACTAAGATTCATGTAATGCACTACAATACAGCAATCGGTGTATGGGAAGAAGTTGCTTCAGAAGTAGGTAACGGATATGTAGTAGGTGAATTTACAAGCCTTTCACCAGTAGCAATTGTAGCAGAGAAGACTTCTCTTAGCGCAGCTGCTAATACATCTAATAAAGGAACTGGAAGTAAGACATCACCAAGAACAGGTGATAATCAGATCCTGTTCGTAGTAATCTTCGCAGTGATCGCAGTAGCATGCGTATCTGGTACATTTATCTCCCTTAGAAAAGAGAAAAAGAAGTAATAACTGATCATTACCTAATTTTAGATGAGAGAGTCCTAAAGAATTATTACAGTTCGGGACTCGATCATCTAAAGAATGTATGCACTAGGCTTTTTTGATGAATAAATGGCTAGTGTTTAATTAAAGTCGGCCTAAAATAGGCAGAAAATCGGAGTCGCCATGATAGATATTGAATTAGAAACCAAGAACCTACCCTTTGGAATGACAGAAGAAGTTAAGAATCTTAGAACCAGTATAGCATTTGCAGGAGATGGCATTAAATCAGTTCTCTTCACAAGTACTATGACCAATGAAGGCAAGAGTACAATCACTATCGAAGCTGCAAAGTCATTTGCAGAGCTTGGTAAGAAAGTAGTGCTTGTAGATACAGACCTTCGTAAGTCAATCCTTAAGATGAAGCTCGTATCTGGCAAGATGAAATACGGTCTGACTCATTATCTGTCTGGACAGTGTGAAGTAGATGAAATCATCTACCATAATACTGCAGATGGCTTCGATAACATGTACATTGTACCTACAGGCCCTGCAACTAAGGCTCCTACAGAGCTTCTGTCAACAGATAAACTTGGTAAACTGCTAGATGATCTTAGAAAAGATTATGACATGGTCATAATTGATACTCCTCCAGTTGGAACAGTAATAGATGCAGCTATAATAGCACCACATACTGATGGCGCTGTATTTATTGTAGAAGCTGGTAAAGTTAACTTTAAAACTGTACAGAAAGCTATTGAGAAGTTTGAAGCATCAGGCTGTAAGGTACTTGGAGTTGCTCTTAATAAAGTTGATAAGAGTAAAAATAGTTACGGGTATTATAAGTACGGCAAAGAATATGGGTATGGGAATGATTAAGTAATATTAATAATGTATGTTACTAAATAATTCCAAGAAAATAAGGAGAATGTGATATGCAACATGTATATGTTATAGGAAGCAAAGGTTTACCGGGATCTTATGGCGGATATGAAACTTTTCTTGATAAATTAACAGAGTATCATCAGAATAACAGAAATATACAATATCATGTGGCATGTAAGGCTAATGGTGATGGTGTGTCACCAGAACTTGAGTCAATGCCAGCACGATTTAAGTATCATAATGCTGATTGCTTCAAAATACATGTTCCGGAAGTTGGAGCAGCGCAAGCAATTTATTATGATTGCATGGCATTGGAATATTGTGTAAAGCATATTAGAAAACATGAAATAAAAAATGCAATTGTATATGTTCTTGCTTGTCGAATTGGACCATTTTTTGCGCATTATGTTTCAGAGATTCATAAACTTGGAGGAAAAGTTTATGTCAATCCTGATGGTCATGAATGGATGAGAGCAAAGTGGAGTAAACCAGTTAGAGAATACTGGAAATTATCAGAAAAGCTGATGATAAAGCATGCAGATCTCGTTATTTGTGATTCAAAGAATATCGAATTATATATTCAGAATACTTATAAAAGGTATAATCCAAATACAACATATATTGCATATGGAGCAGAAACAAAAAAGAGTATCCTTTCTGATGAATCAATTGAACTTGTTAATTGGTATAACAAAAACAATATAAAGAAGAAAGAATACTACTTAGTTGTTGGTAGATTAGTACCTGAAAACAATTTTGAAACTATTATTCGTGAATTCATGAAGAGTGAAAGCAAAAAAGATCTCGTTATTATTTCAACGAAAAATGATTCGTTATTGAATGAATTGGACATTGCCCATGGTTTTAGAAAAGATTCTAGAATTAAATTCGTTGGAACTGTATATAATCAGGAACTTTTGAAGAAAATACGTGAGAATGCGTATGGATATGTACATGGTCATTCTGTTGGAGGAACTAATCCAAGTTTGTTAGAGGCATTAGGAGCTACTGAATTAAATCTATTATATGATGTTGGATTTAATAGAGAGTGTGCTGAAGATGGAGCTTTATATTGGACTAAAGAATTTGGCAATCTTTCTAATCTATTTAATAAAGCAGACGCACTTAGCCCAGAAAAAATTGCTTTATTGGGGAAAAAAGCTCAAAAAAGAATTTTGGATGCATACAGCTGGAAGTTCATTAGTGAAAGATATGAAGAAGTCTTTATTGACACTAGTAAAGTAGCTGAAAACCATGCAATTGCTGTTGGGGCAATTAAGAGTGCCTGATAACGGAATGAGGAAATATAATTGAAAATATTAGTTCTACATAACTTACATCGAAAAGGCTCATCAAGTGGAGATGATCAGGTTTTTAAAGATGAAACTAGATTATTGGAGGAACATGGGCATTCGGTTATACGGTATACGATTTCCAATGATAGTTTTGATAAAGCAGGTATAATCGGCAAAATCAAAGCGTGTCTAGGAATGATGTGGTCATTTAAAAGCTACAAAGAAATACAGGATATTATTCGTAGAGAAAAACCGGATATTGTTCATGCTCATACATTCTTTCCGTTGATGTCTCCGTCAGTGTTGTATGCTGCAAAGCGTAATGGATGCAAGGTTGTTGCAACACTTCACGATACTAGATTTATTTGTCCATGCTGTACATCTTTACGAGGCACAACAATTTGTAATGAATGTGGTGATGGGCATTATTTACGCATGTTTAAGTATGGATGTTTTAAAGGGTCTAGAATTCAGAGCTTAATAGTTGCATTCATTTTTAAATATCATAGAATAAGGCGCTCTTTTTATAATCAGATTGATAAGTATATTTGTCTTAATGATAATCAAATTAGATTACTTGAAGGAATTGGTTTTGATAAAAAGAAGATTGTAAAAAAATATAACTTTGTTTCTGATTCTTTACCTGAGATTAAGAATGAAAAAAATAATAACATTCCTGAACGCTATGTTGTTTTTTATGGTCGTATAGGTGAGGAAAAGGGAATTCGCATTCTTATGAAAGCCTGGGAAAACATGGATTTGCCACTAGTAGTTATGGGAAGTGGCCCGCTTGAAGAAGAGTTTAGGGCATGGGCTGATAAGAAGAGTAATGTTTATTTCTTAGGATATACGGCTCATCAAGAGTGCTTAAGAATAGTTAGAAATGCAGAATTTGTTGTCTTTCCTTCAATCTGGTATGAAGGTTGTTCCATGGTTCAAATAGAAACCATGTCTTTAGGAAAAGTTCTTGTTGCTACTAATCTAGGTTTCTCCGAAGAAGCAATTGAAGAAGGATATAACGGTACAAAATTTGAGCTTGGTGATGTTGAAGATTTTATTAGAAAGATTCAGCAATTATGGAAGATGCCTGAAAGACTGATCGAGATGGGACAAAATGCACGTAAGGATTTTGAAGAGAAGTATCTTCCAGAGGATAATTATAATCAGTTGATAGATATATATAAATCAGTGTTGAAAGAAGAGGCTTGAAAATGCATTCAAGTATTTTGTTTTTAGATAAATTAATTGTCTACAGACAAGCAGGCGTAAAAGTCTTAAGAGGCATGTGGTATAGACTCTTTATGAAAAAGACTAAAGGTCTATTCTTGGTTGGAAGTAATGTGAGAATTACACATTGTAATCATATAAGCTGTGGCAAAAATGTTAAATTTGAAGATTTTTCTGAAATACATGGACTTTGTTCGGAAGGTTTGGTATTTGGTGATAATGTAACTATAAGCCGTGGTGTTATGATTAGACCTTCCAGCTACTATGGAGGCGATCTTGGCGTAGGTCTTACTATGGGGAAGAATAGTTCTATTGGCCCATATGGTTATATTGGATGTTCCGGTAAAATAACTATTGGCTCAAATGTTATGTTTGGACCTAAGTGTAGTTTATTCGCAGAAAATCACATCTTTTCAGATACAGAAAAAACAATTAAAAGTCAAGGCGTTAATCAGAAGGGAATTACAATAGAGGACGACTGCTGGATAGGTAGTAATGTTGTAATTTTAGATGGTGTTACTGTGGGTAAAGGTTCTGTGATCGGAGCTGGGACATTAGTAACAAAAGATGTCCACCCAGGTACAGTATTGATTGATCGCAGAGAAAAAGTAGCTAAACACAGAGACTGAGGAATTATTTATGAAAAAAATATGCTTATATGAGCCATCAATTGCATCTAATAATCTTGGTGACGAAGTGATTGTGCAGGGTTGCAAGAATGCCTTACATAATTTCCTTGAGGATAATTATGTAATTGAGGTCTCAACTCATACTCCGCTGTCTAATAGATATACATTATTTTTAGGTGCTCCTGATATTAAGATTGTATGCGGAAGTAATATTTTAACGGGTGAGTTGAATCAGATTAGACATGTAAAGCAGTGGGCTATCAATTATGCGACTGCTTGGCAAATGACGAATGCGATTTTTATAGGTGTTGGAGCTCAAAAGTATCAACGCTGTAATATATATACACGAAATGCTTATCGCAAGATGTTTAATCCACAATATATTCATTCCGTTAGAGATGCCTATACAGAAGAATTTTTAAAGAAAATTGGAATAACTAATGTTGTTAATACTGGATGCCCGACAATGTGGGGGTTAACACCAGAACATTGTAAAAAGATTCCTCAAAAAAAGGCTGAGATTGCAGTTCTTACATTGACTGATTACTCCAAAAATATTCAAAGAGATGAGTTTTTAATTAGCACACTTAATGCGCATTACAAAGAAGTCTATTTCTGGGTTCAAGGCTTTAATGATTTATCATATTTTCAATCGCTTCATGGGATAGAAAAAATAGGAATTATTCCTCCAAATTTGAAAGGATATGACAGTTTCTTAGAATCGTGCGAGTGCGACTTTGTTGGAACAAGATTACATGGGGGAATGCGCGCACTTCAAAAGAAACGTAGAGCAATTATTATAGGGATTGATAATAGGGCAATTGAATTAAATAGGGATTTCAATATTCCTGTTTTGAATCAAGAAAAAATTGCTGGGTTACCGGAATTGATAGAGAGTGAATTTGAGACAAAAGTTCACTTAAATACGGAGAATATTAGAAAATTCCTTAGTCAGTTTGAAATATCATATCAGGGAGAATAGACATGAAAGGAAAAGTCCTATACATTAAAAATTCATCATCTAAGGTTAATCTTAATACGTACAATGTACAGGCAGTCGGACTTGGCCGAGCATTCTGCGAGTTAGGCTATGACTATGATTTTGTTTTCTTCTCTAACGAAGAGAAAGTTATACAAGAAACAGATATTGCTGGGTGTAAATTACGTATTATTACAAAAAAAGGAATCAGATTATTAAGGTCATATATATGTCCTTCAGTTTTAGATAAAGATTATCTTGAAGGATATGACTTAGTAATATCAACAGAATATGGACAGATAATGACTTACCTTCTTTCAAAAAAGGCATCGAATGTAGTTTTGTATTCAGGACCTTATTATAATCTGTTTAAGATACCATTTGTTTCTCCTTTCTATGACTTGTTGTTTACGAAATCAATAAATTCAAGATGCATAAGGAAATATGTTAAATCTGAACTTGCAAAAGAGTATTTGGAAAAAAAAGGCTATACAGAATTAAAAAAATTGGGAGTTGGGTTAGATATAACTCGTTTTGATACTCCGATTGAAATGCAACCATCTACAAAAGAATTGGTAGATGTTATGTCAAAAAGCAGATGCCTTTTGTATGTTGGATCCCTAAGTAAACGAAAGAACTTTCCATTTTTATTACAGGTTTATGAAAGAGTTGTAGAAAAAAATTCTGATGTAAAATTTGTAATTATAGGTAAAGGGGACGAGAAATATGTGCAAAGACATCTAAAAAAGGTTTCTAAGCAGGCGCAGTCTGGGATTATTAGAATGGAAAGTATTGATAATGTACAATTGCAATTTATTTATCCGTTGGCGAAAGCGTTTTTACTTCCTTCGAAGTTGGAAATATTCGGAATGGTCTTGCTTGAAGCTATGTATTTAGGTGCTCCAGTTATTACAAGTTGGAATGGAGGATCTTCAGTTTTAATTAACGAGAAAAATACCGGGAAGATTGTTAATAAATTCGATGTTGATCAATGGGCTATAACTGTTCAAAAGTACTTAGATGACGAAGGTTATGTTAAAGAAGTTACAGATAATGCTAGAACTTTAATTAAGAAAGAATATTTATGGAATGTTTTAGCAAAGAAAATATTAGCAGAGATGAATGACTAATATTGGGTCAAGATAGATGATGAGACATTTTGCATTCATTGTAAGGCAGTAATGTTTTGGAGTGTTGTTGGTTATGCTGAAAAATACTAATTCAAATAATGGTAGTATATTTTTTATAATTGGTTATAGTATATGGGTCATGGTGAATTCATTTCTTATAACTGTTGATGGCCTAAAAAATCTCTCATCATTACTTAAAATTGTTGCAATCTTATTTTGGGGCTTGGCTGTTCTATTTGAAAAATGGAAAAAACGAGAATTTTATAGGTTATTGATATTTCTCGCGCTTTGTTCGTTGATATCATATAAAACTCATGAAATTAATCCTATGGTCTTAGGAATTGCAATATTTTCTTCATATAAGACGAGCATATATAAAATAGCTATTTGTGATTTCTGTGTTAGGTTTGTTGGCGTTGTTTCAACTATTATTTCTTATCTTCTAGGATTTTCTTCTGGAAATGATTTTAGTAGTACATGGAATATTTTACCGATTAGATATTCGTTAGGCTATTACCATCCAAATAATTTATTTGCGCAGTTTTTTGCCTTATGTGTTGGCTTATTTGTTATTAAACGAGCACATTTAAATATTAAAACATACATATTTCTGTTGGTAATAGATGTAATTCTCGGTGTTTTAACGCAGTCTAGAACAGGAATGGTTATTTTAAGTTTAAATATTATTCTATTTGCTTTTATAAATAATAAACGCCTAAAGAGAAAAATTTTTGCTTTCATTTTTTCATATATTTATTTGATTTGTTTCTTTATAAGTGTGTTGGGTATAATTATGTTTTCTTTGTCTAATAATGCATTTGTTCAGCTTAATGTTTTGTTAAGCGGAAGGCTTGATTTCTCTAATAGGGTTTTTTCAACATATGGAGTAAAACTATTTGGACAAGTAATAGAATACTCAAGTACGCTTAATGCAAGACAAAATAATAGTTTGGCAGTAGTTGTTGATAACTGCTATATTTATTTTTTAGTTTCATATGGCTTGATTTTTACGATAGCTTTTTTGGTTTTGATTACATATGAAGAAAAAAGGCTTTTAAAACTAAGAAAAATGGAAATCATTATTCCTATGGTTGGATATGCACTTTATTCAATTACAGAAAAACCATTTGCATCTATTAATAATCATTTTCTAATCTTAATTTTAGCTGATGCAATAGTGTCGATACATATAAATAAATTTAAAAAATTGCATAAAAAAGTTGATAATAATTGAGGTCATTAATAAATGAGCAGTTTAAAGAAAAACTTAAGTTACAATATAATCTATCAAATATTTACAATTATGATGCCACTTATAACGGCGCCATATCTTTCTAGAATCATAGGTGTAAGTGGAATTGGAATGTATTCATATACGTTTACCGTTGCAGAATACTTTGTCTTTTTTGCATTACTTGGGGTTTCAAATTATGGAAATAGAACTATTGCAGGATGCATTAAGGATAATAGAAATAGAACTTTTATAAATATTTATGCTACTCAGTTATCTGTTTCACTCATTGTTATTCTTGCTTATATAATATACATTTTTTTTATTGTAAAAAATTATAAAGCATTAGCAGCTATTCAGTTACTATATGTTTTATCTGCAGGTGCTGATGTTACGTGGTATTTTTTTGGAACTGAAAAATTTAAACTGACAACTATAAGAACTGTAATAATCAAATTGATTAGTTTAATACTGATTTTTGCTTTTGTTAGAGATTATAATGACATTTGGAAATATACATTGATCATGGCTGGCGGTTATTTGGTTAGTCAATTAATTATGTGGCCTTATGTCATAGCCGAAATAAAATATCAAAAACCTGTGATTAGTGAGATGAAGATACATCTTAAAAATATGATTATCCTGTTTATTCCTGTGATTGCGATTACTGTTTACAAGATGATGGATAAAATCATGTTAGAAGCAATATGTGATGTGAATTCAGTAGGATTTTATGAAAGTGCAGAGAAAATAGTAAAGGTTCCAGCATATGCTATAGTAGCAATTGGAACAGCAATGTTGCCAAGGATGTCAAAGCTTGGCCATGAGAATAACAAAACAAAAATGTTAGAATATTTCGGATTATCTGTTGAATTATCTGGCTTTTTAATATTTGGAATGGCTTTTGGCTTGATGGCTATTGCAAAGTTTTTGGTTCCTATTTATTACGGGAAAGATTTTGAATATAGTATTATCTTGCTTGAAACATTATCATTTAGTTTGTTATTTACAACATGGGCAAGTGCTATAAGAACTCAGTATTTGATACCGTTGAAACATGATAAAGAATATATTGTTTCAGTTTGTAGTGGAGCAATTGTGAATTTGATACTTAATAGTGTACTAATACCTTTATATGGAGCTTATGGAGCTGTAATCGCTACGATTAGTGCAGAGGGTGCTGTTGCATTTATTCAAACTATTGCTGTACGAAATGAATTGCCTATTTTTAAACCTTTTGTAAAGTATATAAGATTTATTATTCCTGCATTTAGCATGTATCTAATAGTATGTTTTTGTAGACCATACCTAACAATGTCTATTTTTTCTATAATAATACTTGTATGTATAGGTGGTACAGTTTATTGTCTCTTTGCTGTGATGATGATGTATATATGCAATAGTGAATTGCTTTCTTCAGTATATAATCATCAAAAAAAACACTCTTTACTGTAGGCTGGATTAACATAATTTTTGATAGAGTATAATTAAGAAAAAGAATAGTCTCGGAAGGGAATTCGATTCCTAAATATTTGTCAGTATATATAATAATATCTGCTCTGTTGCGTCTAATAATGAACAGAGCCGGTTTATTATGAATAAATAGATAGTTTACAACGACTAATAGTCAACAGTTCTTGGAATTTACGAACTTGTTTATTGAATATGAGCGAAGAAGGGAACCTGTCTGAATCTCTCTGACAAGAATCAGAAGTGGCTTGGTCTTCAAGATACATTTAAATTCTGATAATAATCAGTTTCATAACTTACAACACGGTATAAAATTGCATGAACTATAACTTTTGGCAATCTATCATATATGACTTAGAAAATCACTTTGAAATAGGTATTTTCACAGGGGATACTTATATAATATTCAGTATATTTATCCTCCTTATGTTGCTGATGTTTGTTTTTATAAGATCAGACAATACCAAAGAACGAATATTGCAGGCTGCCTTGCAGGGATATATGTTCATAGTTTATTCTATGGCAGTTATCCTCCATTACAAAAGATTTGAGCGAAAGGTTAACTTTCAGCTGTTTATATCCTACAAAAGGGCAATTGAGTACGGAAACAAATACCTGTTTTATCTCGGCATAGAGAACGCGCTGGCATTTGTGCCGATCGGAATATTGATTCTAATACTTCTTAAGAGGGAAAAGAAATTTAGTTCGGTTTTACTGACCACGGTGCTTAGCGGTGCCTTTTCGCTTTTGATAGAAGTAGTTCAGTATATTTTTGTTGTAGGTGTCTTTGATGTTGATGACCTGTTCCATAATACTTTGGGTGGTTTTCTTGGAGCATTGCTTGCATTTGTGGTTTTCAGGATCAGAAACAAAACTAAAGCAGAATCATCGTAATTCTGCTTCAATGATATCAAAGGCGTTATTAGAGACTTTATAGGCGCTCATGGCAGTCTGCCTAAGAAGATGTTTGCATTACCCTGAATTTCCATAGGATTTCCGACTAAAAGGGATTCCGCCTCAAAAAAGGCACTTTGAAAATCGAAAAAACTCAGTAAAAATGCGCGTTTGAGCCTGACTTTTGTTGCCGAAAATAGCTTCCTGTGGTAGAATATATTTAGTAGGAATTCCGACTAAAACTACAGGAGGAAAACACATGTATCTGGATGCTTATGTGAAGGTGCCTGAGGTAAAGGGAAAGATAACTTTCAGGACGAAAGGCAACACAACATATGTCGAGTTTGAGTATGACAGAGTCTATAGCACTGAGAAGCAGTATACAGATGTAAAGCGAAAAACGATAGGAAAGCTTGCTGATGAAGATAAGCGTATAATGCAGCCAAATGAAAACTTCATCAAGTTTTTCCCTGACATTGAGCTCCCAGAAGAAAGGGACAGATCATCAAGGAGTTGTGGGCTACGGATCGGTACATGGGTTGTTATCAGGAAGATAGTTAATGAATATAAGCTCGCTGAGATCCTAGGGAGATATCTTCCGTGGAAGGATGTGGGGCTGTTTCTTGATCTTGTGGCATACTCAATTATTGAGGAAGATAACCGTGCCCAGCATTATCCTGCGTATGCCTATAGTCATCCTCTCTTTTCTGAAGGTATGAGGATATATAGTGATTCAAAAGTCAGCGAGTTCCTCAATACTATGGATGCAGATACCAGTGTCATGTTCCAGAACGACTGGAATGCGGAAAGGAATCACCGGGAGAGGATATATTTTTCATACGATTCAACATCTAAGATATGTGAAGCTGGAGACCTCAGGATAGTAGAAGTCGGTCATTCAAAGGAAAATGTAGAGACGGATATTTTTAACTACGCAATTGCCTATGATACAAAGAACCGGGAGCCACTTTTTTACGAAATATACCCCGGCAGTATCAATGATATGTCACAGTTCCAGTGCACTGTGGAAAAGGCTAAGGGCTATGGATATAAGAAGATAGGATTTGTTCTAGACAGAGGATATTTTAGTAAGGATAACATCTATCAGCTTGAAGATAGCGGATACAGTTTTGTCATGATGCTTAAAGGCAAGGCTGATCTTGTACAGAAATGGGTGCTAGAGAATAAGGGATCATTTGAAACGAGCAGATCGTGTAATATACCTGCTTATCAGGTCTATGGGAAGACCATTGAGAAGAAACTATTTGGGACAGATAAAAAGCCAAGATACATACATCTGTATCACAGTTCATCGTTGGAAGCAGATGAACGTACCGGCGTAGAGAAGAAGATAAATCAGCTTACGGCTTTTCTTAACAGTCATATAAATCAGTTCAGGGATTTTGGACCTGGAATGGAAACATACTTTGAACTGCACTATGACGAGAATGCAAAGAAGACTGGAAAGAAAGATAAGGACACAGCAGATAGTTCAGCAAGGAAGTTTGTGTTTTTTGAAGAAAAGATGCCTGTTATAGAGCTGGAACTTAAGCTTTGCGGATATTTTGTTATTGTCACATCAGAAAAGATGACAGCAAAGGAAGCGCTGGAAATCTATAAAGGGAGGGATGCATCCGAGAAACTGTTTTTATCAGACAAGACTTTCCTTGGCAATCACTGCTTAAGGATTGGTTCTGATGAATCAGCCACATCTAAGATCTTCATCGAGTTTGTTGCGCTGATAATAAGAAACCGTATGTACAACTATCTCAAGGATGAGATGAAGGAAATGGCTACCAAGCCTAATTACATGACAGTTCCTGCTGCAATAAGAGAGCTGGATAAAATCGAAATGTCCCGTCAGCTTGATGGGGTATACAGATTTGACCATGCAATAACAGCGAAGCAAAAGACAATACTCAAGGCATTTGGACTTACTGATGCAAATGTAAAATACAGGGCGCAGGAAATAAGCAAGATGCTTGAGATGGCAGATTGATGGAGGGTGATGATATGGCTAGAATGACATCGATGGATGCACTTGAAACTAAGATAGAGAAGGCACAGGAACAGGTGAGCAGAACGAAGAAACAGTATGATGCTGCTCTTGCAAGACTTAGTGATCTGTTGGACAAACGGGATGCGCTCAGAAGGGATGAACTTGTAAAGGCAATCCTAAAGAGCGATAAGACATATGAGGAAGTACTGGAGTTTCTTGGCTCCGGCCAGGAAGAGGCAGAATGATGACTGATCAGACAGAGATAATTGTCATGCTTTTGAAGAAACTTATAGATAAAAACGGACCCGAGTATCTTTTGGAGAAACCTTATGATGCTTATAAAGAACTGAACAGATATATGGAAGCAGACAACGCGGTTACTGCTGCGATGCTTTGTTTTCTGGTGAGCGGGCTTGTGAGCGATGCAGAGAAAGGCTGTGAGCCTGAGGAACTGTCAAAGGCTATACAGAAGAAATGCTGTTTCAACAAGAAGATGTCGGATCTGCTGTCAAAGATCTTCTGTGTACTTTATTCGGAAGAAAACAAGACAGAGTGGAAAGCAAAAGACAGTGAAGGGCTATCGGAGTTCCTGAAACAGGAGCATACTTTCAGATGGGAAGGATGCTCTGTCTGGGATGCAGGGAATGGTACAGTGGACTGCTACTATGATGCGGACATGGTATTGAAGCCGACTAAGGAAGCCGGGAAAACAGATGGTCTGAAGAGTATGCTAAAAAAGAATCCATTTGTTACGACAGATGCGATTTATAAGTTTTATGAAAAGGAACTATGTAAGTACCTCGACCATGAATTTGAAGAGTATTGCACCTGCGATGATTATTACCAACCGGTGGTTGAAGATTTTGAACTGGAATATGATGTGAAAGCCTGGGCAAAGAAAAATGGATTCAATGTCATCTCATGCAATGGAGATGGTAGAGATGACGGATATGAACCCAAGTTCAGAAGAGGTTGGTGAGAGACAAAAGACGACTTTTAGTCGGAAAAATCGTGGAAAATGAGGATTACGAAGAATTGACGCTTTATATATTTAATGATAAGATACGTATATTAGTATATATACATGTACTGTGGATGTAGCATTTCAGTTTTTATGGAAGGATCATTTTATCAATGCTTATAAGAGATCGTATATTTCAGAAACTTGATGAACTGGATATGACACAGAAGGAGTTTTCTATAAGAACAGGTATACCCCAGACTACTATCAGTGATTGGCGTAAGAAGAGGACTAATCCAACAGCAGAGAAGATAATGGTGATTTGCAAGGTGCTTGATGTCACACCGGAGTGGCTTCTTTCTGGGATTGAGCCGCAAGGAGACAGAGGTAACCCCCAGAAATGGTATGCTATAGATTCTGAAACTGAAGTTGGTAGATTAGTAGTAACTTTTAATGCTATGAATCATGGAATGCAGGAGAGGCTTCTAGGCTATGCGGAGGCACTTTCTAAAATGAAATTTTAATTTAAAATTCAAATACGTATAATAGGATTATTATAAAAGCACATTGAATGCAAGTTTTTGACATATAGCTTGCTAACAATAAATATAAATGCAATAATCGGAGTAAGAGAAGGAATATGGACACAAATTTATCCCAGACTATAGATATTACTACTGAAAGAGCCAGATACGATGAATATATAAAAGAGATTTTATCTGACAAGCAGATTTTGGCTAGAATATTAAAATATACTCTTGAAGAATTTCAAGATACAGATATAGATACTATAATTGCCAATATAGATGAACCAGAAGTTTCAAAAGTTAGAGTAGAACCAGGGCATACCAATACAGAGACTATAAAAGGGGCACCCACTGAAGATAATGTGCCTGGCGAAGGGAAGATTTTCTTTGACATAAGATTTTCAGCTTATTCCAAGGATGAGCTTATCAAGATTCTGATTAATATTGAAGCTCAGAAGAGCACGAATACATCAAAGCTAGGATATCATCTTGATAACAGAATAATTTATTATCTGGGACGAATGATATCAGCCCAAAAGGAAGTAGAGTTTGCAAAGTCGGATTATGATAACTTAAAGCCTGTAAGAAGCATATGGATATGCATGGATGCAGGTGATAATGAAGATTCTATTAATCGTATTAGATTTGTACAAGATACTGTATTTGGAAAAGATATAGAGTTTTCTAACATTAATAAGGTTCAAGGCATTATAATAAGGTTAAGAAGTAATGAAAATGTTGCAGAATCGAGGAATTCACTTATAGCAATGCTTGAAGAGCTTCTAAAAAGAGAACCTGTGGATATTAAGAAGCAGCGTTTGTCAGAAAATTTTGGACTAATGATGAGCGTAGATACTGAAAGGAGACTTGGTGATATGTGCAATTTAAGTCAAGTTCTAATAGATCAGGGAGAAGAAAAAGGAAGAGTAAAAGGAAGAGAAGAAGGAAGAGAAGAAGGGAAAGTAGTAGCCAGATTTGAGGATGGCATGAATATAGAAACAATTGCTCATAAATCACAGCTGTCTGTTGAGAGGGTTAAGGCTATCCTGAAAGAGGAAGGACTTATATCTTGATTTCGTATTAGAAAAGCGCTGCTCTACCTGTTGTTATAGCGGTAGAGCAGTTATTATTTTCAATATATCTGTGCATCTATGAATTAATCTGTAAACAATTTTAAAGAGGCAACCAAGTATGAGACTAATATTTGTAAGACACGGCGAACCCAATTATGAAAACGACTGCCTGACGCAAACAGGCAGAGAACAAGCTATCAAAACAGCCGAAAGGCTTAAGAACGAAAATATCAGAGCCATATACTCATCTCCAATGGGCAGAGCTATAGAGACAGCATCTTTTACAGCCAAAGATCACGGCCTTGAAATTGAGAAGCTTGATTTCATGCATGAGATCTGGTGGGGAGATAAGGACAAGGACAGCAGCGAGAAGATTCCACTTAATGGACATCCATGGTCAATTGCTTACAATGTGCTGACAGAGTCAGATGACTATGTTGCAGGTGATAAGTGGAAAGAGCATCCATTTTTTAAGAACAACATTTGTATGGACTATTTTGATAGGATAAACCAGGGAACTGATGATCTTCTCAGGAAGTACGGATTAGAAAGAGAAGGAAGCTTTTACAGATGCGTGGAAGAAAATGACGATACGATTGCTATTTTTGCCCATGGAGGGTCAGGCGCGATCATGTTTTCACGCCTTTTGGCTATCCCGTTTCCAATAGTACTTACAACTCTGCCTTATGGCTTATGCTCAGTGTCAGTTTTTGAATTTTCAGCTCTTAAGGGTGAGATGACGATCCCAAGGCTGGATATTTTTAATGATATGAAGCATCATGATAACCACAGCTTAAAATATGAAATGTAAATATAAAAACTATAAATACCTTAATCTTGTCAAAAGAGATTGAGGTATTTATAGTTTTAATGACATTCCTATTACTTATGCCCGAATTTTATATAAATAGTATTGAGATTATAAGCATCATAGCTTGAATAGGTCTATTTTTCAAACATTTTGATCATCTTAAGTTTAATATCCTTGTAAGGATGCTCTCTCAGTGGCAGATTAAAGTGATTACTTCCAATAAGAACAGAGCAAGGATGTGTAAATTCCATAAATCCCCATTTTCCGTGATAAGCCCCCATACCGGAGTGGCCAGTGCCGCCAAAAGGAACGCCCTTTACCATCATATGAAGGCATACTTCGTTAATGCACCCACCGCCGAACTGGCTTGATGACATTACCTTTTTTGCCCAATTAATGTTTTTAGTAAATATATAAAGAGCAAGTCCGTGTTCTCTCTTTGCAATAGTATCAAGAAGGCTGTCGATCTCGCTGTCCTTGTATGGAACAACAGGAAGAAGAGGATTGAAAAGCTCGTGATTAACTATAGAGTCTGTAGTCTTGCAGGGATATATTATGGTTGGCTCGAACTTAAGAGTCTGGCGATCGCCCTTTCCGCCGTATATAACCCTGTCTTTGTATTCATTACACTCTTTTTCGCACTTGTCGTAAGCGCCCTGGTTGATAAGGTGAGGATATTCGCCGTTAGTAAGCGCATATTTGCCAATCTGGCGCTCAAATTCGATTTTAAGTATTTCCAAAAAGCTCTCCGCAACTTCACTTGCGACAGCAACCTGATTTATATTGATGCAGATCTGACCACTGTTAAGCATCTTAAAAAATGAAATCTTTCTCGCAGCATCCCTAAGATCGGCATCTTTCCTTACTATGCACCAGTTTCCGTTCTCGCCGCCCAGCTCCAGCGCAACAGGAGTGAGGTTCTTTGAAGCCATCTCCATAACGTGTTTCCCAACCTTGGGAGAGCCTGTATAGAATATCTTGTCGAATCCTGCATCAAGGCACATATCCGCAACATCATGCCCGCCATCAAGTACAGCCACATATTTCTCTGGGAAAAGATCTGCGATCATCTTTTTAAGCAGAGCTGTAGAATGCATTGATTTGGAACTTGCCTTAATAACCGCAGTATTACCACCGGCAATAGCAGGAATCAGAACCCCGATCGAAAGCGTAAAAGGGAAGTTAAAGGGACTTATGATAAGCGTATTGCCATAAGGCATCTTGTAAACCTTGGTAATGATACTCGGAAAGCAGGTAAGCCCGCTAAAATGCGTTTCAGGCTTCGCCCATTTGCCAAGTCCTTTAATAGTTTCATTGATCTCAAGGATCAAAGTGCCAATATCGCAAAAGTATGCCTCGGCTATATGACGTCCAAGATCTTTTGTAAGCGCTTCCTCAATTTCCTTTTCATATCGGATGACACAGGCTTTTAACCTTTTGAGCTGCTTTATGCGAAAAGAAATATCGAGTGTCTTTCCGGTTCTGAAAAACTGTCTTTGCTCTACTAATAAATCATCTACATAAGACTGTGATATCATAAGGAAACTCCTCCGTTTTTTTGTATATATTAAAAATATGACGTAAGGGTCAAAAGTCATTTCGATTCGAGCTTGCTCGAAATCGAATATGAATTTATGACCCGCAAAACATGAGCAAAGTAGCACGTAGTGCGGATTTGCGAATGTTTTAGGATTGTGAGAGTTTCGAAGAAACGGAACAATCCGTTAGTCATAAGGTGTCAAAAGGAACTTTTGACACCTACCTCAAAATATAAAAATGATTATCCATACTATATTTTATCTTAAAATTAATCTTACCATGCAAATGCCTAAAAAGGTACTGGAATAGCAATTCAGCTCTTTGCACCTAGTACAGGTCTTATTAACCTTGCGATCACAAAGCTTGGTGGTGAATCAGTTCCATTCCTTAATGAGGGTAGTCACTGGGTATGGACATATGTATTCCTTGGTGTATGGCAGAGCTTTGGTTGGAATTCAATCGTTTATTTTGCTTCAATGGCAGGCATCAACTCAGAGTTGTATTTATAAATGCTTCGTATGTGCTTATTGCATGTACGAAGCATTTTTTGTATAAATGAAGTAGAATATTTGAAAGAAATAGAATATTTGAAAGAAGTAGAATATACAAAAGAAATAGAATATATAAAAGAAATAGTATATAAAAGAAGTAGATTTAAAAAAGTAGAATGTGTAAACGAAGAGAAAGGAATAATCCAGTTACTCTCTAAGAGTATTGGATTGTATGTGACAAGATTATGAGTTCTAGTTCTAAGGTGATCATGGTACAAGGTACAATGTCCAATGTAGGAAAAAGCCTATTAGTTGGCGGATTGTGCCGTGTATTTAAACAGGATGGATATAGGGTGGCTCCTTTCAAGTCACAGAATATGGCTCTTAATTCTTTTGTCACAGAAGATGGATTAGAGCTTGGAAGAGCGCAGGCTATGCAGGCCGAGTGCGCTGGAGTAAAGCCATCTGTATATATGAATCCAATTCTCTTAAAGCCTACAAATGATATAGGCTCTCAGGTTATTGTAAATGGCGAAGTTATAGGTAACATGCCGGCCAGAGACTATTTTAAATATAAGAAAAAACTTATCCCAGACATCATGGCTGCCTACAATGAACTTCAAAAACAGGCAGATATCATAGTTGTAGAAGGTGCCGGAAGCCCTGCTGAGATCAATCTTAAGTCAGATGACATAGTAAATATGGGACTGGCTGAGCTTATAGATGCTCCGGTACTTCTGGTAGGAGATATCGACAGAGGCGGAGTATTTGCACAGCTCCTTGGAACACTACAGCTCCTTGAACCTCAGGAGAGAGCTAGAGTTAAAGGCCTTATAATCAACAAATTCCGCGGAGATAAGAGCCTGCTTGATTCCGGAATAGACATGATCGAAGAGATGGGCCACGTACCTGTAATTGGGACAGTGCCATATACGAAGCTCTTAATAGATGATGAAGACAGCCTTAGCGAAAGACTTGATAAAGACAGCTTTAACGATGGATATTCAATTGATATAGCTGTAGTTAGATTCCCAAGAATATCCAACTTCACAGATGCTGCGCCATTTGAAAGTATCGAAGGTGTAAATGTCCGCTTTATTACAAACCCGAGAGAGGTAGAAAAGGCAGATCTTGTAATTCTTCCCGGAAGTAAAAATACTATCGCAGATCTTAGATGGATGAGAGAATCAGGAATGGAAGCCGCAGTCAAGAAGTTTGCAACAAAAGGTCCTGTAATAGGCATATGCGGTGGTTTCCAGATGCTTGGAAATACGATTAGCGATCCTGATAAGGTGGAAGAAGGCGGAAGCATTAGAGGCCTTTCACTTCTTGATACTACAACTATTCTTAAGGACAAAAAGAACAGAAGCCAGTGCCAGGGAATGCTTGAAGAGATGGACGGCATATATGAAAGCATTTCTCATCAAAAATACGTGGGCTACGAGATACATATGGGCGAAACCAAAAACTTTCAAGGAGAGAGTATAACCTATATGCAGGAAGGAAATGTCTTTGGGACTTACGTACATGGCGTATTTGATGAAGGAGATCTGGCTCTTCGCCTTATAAAGAGAATTGCATCTGATAAAGGAATAGAGCTAGAACAAACCATGGATTATCAGGCATTCAAGGAACAGGAATATGATAAGCTTGCTCAAGTGATTCGAGATAATCTAGATATGGAGTTTATTTATAGTATTATATAAACAGGATAAGTATTGTTATCTGGTCTTATTATTGAATTAGGAAGTTTATCGTAAGCGCTAAGTTTTCCGGTGGTAACGCATGCCACCCCAACTAATTATTAGGTACAAGGGCATAACGCCCATAAAAATATACCCCGATTACTATGATTTCAGTAATCGGAGCACCTTGACAATTCACATATGATAAAGATTACATTGAATCAAAGATGGCATTTTGCTGCTGAATGTAAAGCTTATCCAACGCTTCTTTACACTCGGGATTCCATGGAGAAAGTTTTTCCAGTTCTTCATCACTCAAATCCGATGTTGGACACTTGGTAAGGAGTAGTTTTAGATAAAGATATACATCTACTCCGTTTGCTTTTGCTGTTTCTACCATGGAATAGGTTAGAGCACTTGCGTTGGCACCTTTGGTACTGTCAGAGAACAACCAGTTCTTACGTCCTGTAACAAAAGCCTTACATGATCTTTCGGAAGTATTGTTGTTAAAACTGCAACCTCCATCCTCAAGATATGTTTCAAGATATGGTCTTCTGTTTTGGATATATACTATAGCCTTGTGGAATCTTGTATTTGGGGACGTTTTTTGATCATCTACCCAATTCCAGAATCCTTCAAGAACTGGTTTTTCTTTCTCGATACGATATTTCTTTATGGCATCATAAGTAACGCCCTTCTTTTCATGGATTTTTCGTTCCATATCGAAGAGCCTGTCTATATATACCAGTCCCTGTACAGCAGGTTGGGCAAGATCATACTGCTGGCCTTTAGGAATGGCATCTATCAGATAGCGTCGTATATGCGACCAACATGAAGTCCGCGTACAGTCTTTCAACTTGTTGTACCCGCTGTAACCATCTGTCATCAGATAACCATGAAAACCATCAAGGAAATCTTTTGCAGTATCACCGGCACGAGTTGGTGAGTAATGGAACAATACTATCTGTTCCTTATCAAACTCCCCCGAACGGAATACCCACATGTACGACTTGGATTCAGCTCTTCTTCCAGGTTCTTTAAGAACCTGAACGGGAGTTTCGTCTGCCATTGCATATCTGCCTGAAACAAGTTTTCTTCTGAAGTACTCAGCCATAGGTGTAAAGAACTCTTCAGCATTTTTGGTAATCCAGCTTGCGATTGTTCCACGGCAGATTTCTGCTCCATACATCTTGAAATCTTTTTCCTGTCTATATAGTGGAAGGCTGTTAACGTACTTCTGATACATTACCCAGGCAACAGTTCCTGCTGATGCCATACCATGAAGCATGTGTGGATGTCCATCTCGACCTTTTACGATGTATGGAATTTCTGCATTTACTTTGCAGTTAGGGCAGCCGTAGCTGATGCTGTAATACTCGATTATCTTTATGGCAGGCTTTATGATCTCGATTTCTCTGCGTACAAACTCTTCACCTATCTTTTCGAGGTGAGTACCACAGACTTCGCATTTTCGCTGATCTTCCGGAACATCAAGATAAACCTTCTGTGTCGGAAGGTTAGCAAACTTATCTGCCATAGTGGTTTTCTTTTTACGTGTATGCTGCTCAACAGAGATGAATTCCTGTTCTTCCGGATCATCATCAGATGCAAGAGTTTCCGCTTCATCAAAAAGGCTTAACTGTCCTTCGATATCATCACGCTTTTCACTGGACTTTCCAAAAAGCTTTTTGGTCAGATAGTCTATCTGTTCGCGAAGCCTTTGCTCTTCCGCCAGATGCTCAGCTTCACGCTTATTAGCAGCCTCAATGAGTGAATTGAGATTCCCGATAGTTTTATTTAATTCTTTGATGTTGTCTTTCAGCTCTATAAGCTGAAGATCTTTGGAATCTCTTGTCACTTAAAGCCTCCTTAAGTCTGATACATAGATTTTATCAGACATTAAGAGCAATTAATATCGGCAAATATGCCAAAGTACAAGAAAACTTGACCTCGTATTAATCCATTTAAGGGGCTTTGGAGAAAACTGCACAAAAAGCAGAACCGAAATTTCAAGAAGCTCTGATGGCCTTAGGCTGTTCGATATCGATGCCTGAAAGAAGCCAGTCAAACTCACGCCAGGTAAGATTTCTAACTTCATCTTTATTTCTGGGCCAGCGATATCTGCCTTGCGTAACAGAAAGCCTCTTGTAAAGGAGAACAAATCCATCAGACTCCCACATGAGTATCTTCAGACGGTCTGCTCGTCTTCCACAAAAAAGAAAAAGCGCACTGCTTCTTGGATCCATGTGAAGCTTATCTTCAACGATAGCACATAACCCATCAATGGATTTTCGCATATCTGTATAGCCACAGACAATGTATATCTCATCTGCAGCTGTTATATCGCCGATCATGAAAGACTCCTCAAGACTGAGAGTGTCTTAGAAACAAGATCCGGATCAGCTCCGTTACAAAGAGAAACTCTTGCTCCACCAATCTCGATTTCTATCATATGTGAATTGTCAATGTGCGGCACCACTTTAGGAATATATTCCTCTGGTGGTTCGATATCTGAAACGATATCTACTTTGACCACATCCTGCTTAGAGCAGGTCAGGTCGTGTATATCATCATGCGGACATCGCATTGGAGATGGTACTTCATATGCCTTCTGTCGAAGCCGCTTGATAGCACTATAAAAGGTATTTTTATTAATACCATTGATCTGACACCATTGATCATCGGTCAAACCACTCTGACGACATTCAGTAACAATACGGAACCAATCGTCAAGAGACTTGTAACTTGTTAATGAATCTGACATCTTAAACCTCCTGATATAGACACCAAAATGTTGTCTAATAGTTCAAATCAGCAACACTGGTGTGACAGTAAAATGTGGTCTGTTGTTCAGATTCATTATGAAGTATTTAGGCGGATTTCAGAATCCGCCGGAAAACTTAGCGCTTACAGTTTATCTTTGCCTCTATACTTTTAATAACGAAATATATCTTTGAACTCTACATTTAATAAAGAATAAGATATGTCCTATATGATTAAATAACAAGGCTGCACCAACCCTAAGAATTGGCGCAGCCTTAATTATTAGCTCAAAGCTTATTAGATCAAACGATTATATTTATAATCATAAATTGATGTTTTTGGATCAGACGATGATAATTTAGATTAGTCCTTTATCCGTCTTCTTAACATGTTTAAATACATTCTCAAAGCGGTTCAGCGCTTCATCGATAATCTCAGGCGTATCAGCCATAGATGTGTAAAGCCTTGAACCTGCAAGTGTTACAAGTCCGTTGGCCATGTATGCGGCTCCCATCTTTTCCATAGAATCCTTACGAACATACATCATATCCTTATGCTTCAAGAGTCCTGTTGCGGATTTAATGAAGCTAAGTGATGAGAAGTCAAAGCTCATAGCGCCTGTACATTCAAGGTGTACGATAGAACCTTGATTATATGCAACATAAGGAAGAGAGTATCTGTCGATGAGTCCCTTTAAGCCGTCGCAGAGTCTGTCGCCCATCTTGCCGGCAATCTCGCATGCGCCTGTGCGGGCGATTTCCTGAATCGCAGCAGTACCGGCAACGCAGGACAGAGGGTTAGCAGCAAGAGTTCCGCCAACGTAGGCTCTGTGCTTACCTGTGGCAAGGCCGGCTGCCATAAGACTTGCGTATTCTTTTTTGCCACCAACGCCGCCAGCTGCGGGATAGCCGCCTGCAACGATCTTACCAAAGATAGTAAGGTCAGGACGTACATCGAAGTATTCCTGGGCTCCGCCGATGCCTACACGGAAGCCGGTTACAACTTCGTCGAATACCATAAGTGCGCCGTATTTGTCGCAAAGCTCGCGTACATGTTTGTTGTAATCCTTAGCAACAGGTCTTGTGCCGCTTTCAGGACCTACCGGCTCTATAAGGATAGCTGCTGTGCCGCCTTTAAGCCTGTTTCTCTTAAGGATTGCTTCAAGCATGTTGAGGTCATTTGGCCTGCACTCGTCAGTTTGGCGATATGCTGCAGAAGGGATTCCGTGAGATTCAAGAAGACCTCTAGAACCTGGTATCTTTAGACCATATACAAGCTGATCGGACCAGCCATGATATGCTCCGCCGATCTTGATAATGCGCTTTTTGCCTGTTGCAATGCGGGCGATTCGAAGAGATGCCATGCAGGCTTCGGTACCTGAGCCAAGCATACGGAACATCTCAACGCCGGGCATATGTTTATTTATTTCTTTAGCGATCATAAGCTCTGATTCATGCAGAAGACCTGTTACAGGGCCACATGTTTCCAGCAGCTCGAGAACTTTTTTCCTAACAGGTTCATAATTACTTCCAAGAATAGTAGGACCACCTGCCTGAAGGAAATCGATATACTGGTTGCCATCTTTATCATAAAGATAGGCACCCTCAGCTTTAGCCATACACATAGGGAAAGGCTTGTTGAAAGCAAGGTTGTGCTGCACGCCGCCCGGAATATAGTTCTTGGCTTCTTCAAATACAGCTTTTGAACTCTTGCACTTCTCGTCGAAGTACTTCATAACCTCATTATTATAATATTCATCATCAACTTCCCAGATTGGCTGACTTGTCAGCTCCTTAAGTCTGCGATTGATATCGGCGGGATCATCCCACCTAGAAATACCACAGTTGTTCATTTACATCCTCCTTTAAGCTGAAGCTCTTTTATTAGTATCGAGGGTCGCTTTAAACACTACGAACCTGTCATACAGATATTCAGTGATAAAATTTAGTGCCATATTAAGCCCAGTCACAAGATATTCGTTCCAGCCAAGGCTTTCAACCAGGAAGTTACCACTAATTGTTGTTACCGGTGTGAAAACAAGGTAAAAAGCCGCTACCTGCATCATTGCGATAGGAACGTTGCCCGCTGACTGGAATGTGAATGCGCGGTTCAGCGTAAAATTCCAGACTACAGAAAGGACAAGCGCGATCAGATAACATGGCCAGTAGGGCCAGTTTAATAGTTCATTTAGTATGGTAAAAGAAACTATTTCAATAAGTCCTGCTGATATAGAAAAAAAGACAAATTTGACCATCCTGACGATTTCTTTTTTCTTCCTTTTATCCATATGGCTCCTTTCTATTTGTTTTTCTGTTTAGAATACTTAAACTTGTAAACTGTTCTCATTAGTATACAGTCAAAAGAAGATAAGCGGCCATCTATTCCTAGCGCTTCAGTATACTTTTTGCATATAATAGCTTTATTTAGTAAAAGAGACAGAGCCTGAAGATCATCTTCAGAAAGTCCTTCTTTGGCTTTGGCGACAGCTCCAGTACTATATTTTGGGCCAATCATCTGAGCCATATCATCAAGCTGAGCTTTGAATGGTGCTATTTTATCAGATTCTTTTTCAGGAGCATCCGTATCCATTTTCTTTAATCCAGCAATCTTACAAGCTTCTTCAATTGCATCAGTTCCAATCTTCTTTATAACAGCTCTCTTGCAGACTTCTTCAAGAACTTCAGCTTTCTTCAAAGCATCTTCAACATCTTTTCCCAAGATAAGAGCTCCGTGATGAGCCATCAGCACAACCTGTGAGTTCTTGAGCGAAGATGTGACATTATCAGCAAGCTTATCAGTTCCGGGAAGTCCGTATCCTGCAATCGAGATCTTACCAAGAAGATCTTTTTCTTCAGGAGACATCTCAAGCTCATTAGTAGTCGCAAGTCCTACCGCAGTTGCATAGTCTTGATGAGTATGTATTACAAAGTTCACTTCAGGATACAGCTTATAAGCTGCGGCATGAATTTTCTTCTCGCTTGAAGGCTTGCGAGATCCTTCCCAGGTTTTAGTTTCCATGTCATAGATCGGAACATCACTACCTTCCATATTTTCGTAGCCAAGACCGCTAGGAGATATGGCAAACTTTGTGGCATCTTTCCTTGCGCTGATATTACCCCAGGTCCTAGCTACAAGGCCTTTATCAAGAAGTCTTCTTCCTGTATCAGCAACAAGCTGTTTAATTTCGTTATCATTCATTATTCAGGTATCCTCCCTACTTAGGATCAATTCCTTATTAATAATCTGATCAAAGATGGATATGTTAAAGCACAGGTTTAAATATATGTGTGCTGTATATGTGTTTCAGCCTGTATAATATATAGCTGATATTTTATATATAGATAATGATATGTCGCGTCTATACTAATCATTTAATGCCATAAACGCCTTGGCATTCGCATCATGAAGCTTCACAAATACGTGATAATTCTTATCATAAACCGCCTTATTATCTGGATTTGGAATATACGTATCCTTAACAGTGACGAAATCCCTCGCACTTTCAAGCGAAGGAATAAGTCCAAGGCCAACCCCTGCGATCATGGCAGCGCCAACCGCGCCCACATCCTGTGCATCTTCAACCGTTTCAATCTTGCGATCAAGTATATCTGCCAGCATCTGGCAGGTAACAGGAGATAACGCGCCGCCACCTACAAAACGGATAACTTTATTTGTAGTAACCTTTTTCTCAGAGCATTCCAGCATCCAGCGAAGGTGGAAGCATATGCCTTCAAGAACCGCCCTTAACATCTCAGTTTTTCCAGTCTCCAGCTTTATGTTAAAAAACATTCCAGCCGCATCCGGATCTTCGAACGGGCATCTATTACCGTGAAGCCAAGGGGTGAAGATAAGTCCGCCGCAGCCTGGTTTAGCTTTTTTCACAGTCTCACTAAGATAGTCATAAAGACTCATACGTATAGATGTCTCGGAATCAGCAACAGTCTGCTTTTGAAGATATATACCAATTTCATCAAGAGCCAGATGCTCTTTTACCCATTCAAAACATTTGCCTGCAGTTTCCATCTCGGCAAAATAGTTGTAGATGCCGTCCTTAGCGCCGACAACAGCAGCGATCATGGATACGATATCCACTTTCTGCTTGTCAGTAACAGTAGAAACCCAGCCGGATGTGCCGGAATAGATATGCGTTTCGCCAGGATTTATACAGCCTGCGCCGACACCTATTAAAGTAGCATCGCCTCCGCCGCCAAAAACGCGTGTATCTTCTGAAAGACCGAGCTGCCGAGCAGCTTCTGTAGTCAAAAAACCTACCTCGTCACTACAGTCGATGATCTCAGGAAGATGATCCATCCTTACGCCGTAAGTCCTGCAAAGGGAACGGTTCCAGCAGTTCTTACCATTTCTGGTGTCATAAAGGAATGTCGCGTAGGCGCTGTCCCTTGTCATGACCATCCTGCCTGTCGCCCTGCTGATCAGATATTCTTTTACATCGAGCCATTTGTAGACCTGACGATAGATTTCAGGTTCATGCTCGCGCACCCAGATGTATTTCCAGATAGGATCCTTGACACTCGTGGGCGCAGCCATAGTTATAGAAAGGCTCTTTAAGAGCTTATCAGCGCCAAGACCGGATATTTTTAGTCCTGTGCCGCCGAACTTTTCAAACACGTCTTCAGCTCGCTGGTCCATATAGCTCATAGGACGTCTTAAGGCTTTTCCGTTTTTATCAACAAGAACCAGCCCCTGCATCTGAGAGCAGAAGCTTAAACCCTGGATTTCAGAAGGAGAAACGCCGGACTTTGCAATAAGCTCCCGAGTGGTAGAGCACATAGCATCCCACCATTCGTCGGCATCCTGCTCGGCGCCGCCGTTTTCAAGAATATAGAGCTGATATGAAGCATAGACTCCGCAGATAAATTTAACCTTACCATTCAGAGAAAAAAGACAGGTTTTGACCCCGGTTGTCCCTACATCATAAGCAATGACATATCCCATGACACCCTCCCCCTATTTATCAACAAATGAAAACCAACTGAATCACAAATTTATGATAAAGAAATACATGGACGTTCTTCTTTGAACTCCGTATTACTGGAAATGCCTACATACTAGGTAAAAAAATTTAGAACAAAAAAGATAATTAATAGCCGGATTGTTAAGTACAAACGAAGCATTAACAATCCTCATACTATTACCATAGAATGTCCGGAAGTCCGTGTCAATGGGAATTATATATACTAAAAGTATATAAACGCAGATAAATACTGTACATTGCAGACAATAGCCTGTTGTATGCCGCATGTTTCTTGGGTATAATTATGAAATATGTTGACTCCGACGTAACGTAATAGCTTACGGTTGTATTAAATAGAATCAAAATATTTTTTGCCAAAGAATTACGTAGTGAGTATTGCGTCTGACTATCACGGCGAAGGAGGATTTTCCAATGATGACTGTAAATGAAGTAAGCAAGCTGACAGGAGTAAGCATCAGGACTCTCCAGTATTATGACAGGATCGGTCTTTTGAAACCTGCCAGGTATACAGAGGCAGGCTATAGATTATATAGCGATGAGCAGCTTGATTTGCGCATATAAACTGCAACTCTATGGAATATGTAAGTTATAGAAAGTATTTTATATGTGCAAGGATAGTAAATATATAAAGTATATGCCTATGACAAAAAGGAGGAAGTTATATTTGAAAAATAGCAATGAATCAATGAACAAGATACAGGTAGTCCCCTTTACAATGGACTACTTAAATGATTACTACAAAGCATTCAACGAGGAGATTACCAAATATCAGTGGCCAGATCCATTCGAAACCGAAGATGATGCCAAAGAACTTCTTCAAAGTTTTGTAGATGAGATGGAGTCTGGAGATACACTTGTTTATTCACTTCTTTCAGAAGATGGAACCTTCCTTGGAAGCTCAGAAGTGCACGCTCTTAAAGAAGAGTGCCCCGAAGTAGGAGTTTGGATCGTACAATCTGAATGGAATAAGGGATATGCTTATAAAGCTCTTAAGGCTGCACTTGATGCTGCATTCGAGGAATTTGGCAAGACTCAGTTCTTTTATGAAGCAGATGTTCGTAATATTGGTAGCATGAAGCTTCTTAGAAAATTCGAGGATGAATATGAGATCATAGAGCAGCCGGCTGAAAAGCTGACCACAGATTCAGGCAAAGAGCTGGAATTGCAGGGTTTTATCCTTAAGAGAAAATCTTAATAGTTGTGAATTGCTGTTGAGATGGTTTGACTTAAATGTTTTGGCGGAATATAACACAAATAGAGTATATATTCCGCCAAAAACATGTCTGAAAGATTGGTTTTGGCGATTTATAGGCGAGGATAACATTTATGAAGATTGTTGGAAGAAAACGCGAAAAAGACTATCTGATGCAATGCCTTAAGTCTAAAAGGCCGGAGCTTGTTGTTGTATACGGCAGACGAAGAGTAGGAAAGACATATTTGATCAAAGAATATTTTAATAAGCAGTTTTCATTTTATGCTATAGGCCTTACTGATGAGAAGACCAAGGAACAGCTTAGGGGCTTTAGTGCCAGTCTAAATGAGTATGGTTATGAAGATAAAAGCGTTCCGGCAGACTGGTTTGAGGCATTTTCACGCTTAAAGATGCTTCTTGAAAGTGACAATGTATATCGCGAGCCAATAAATAATAAGAGGGTTATATTTCTTGATGAGCTTCCATGGATGGATACAGTCAGATCAGATTTTAAGAGTGCACTTGAGTATTTCTGGAATAGCTGGGCATCATCACAGGAAGACCTTGTGCTTATAACCTGTGGTTCTGCAACATCGTGGATAATCACTAATTTGCTCACAAACAAAAAGGGATTTCACAATAGAGTAACAAGGCGTATTCACCTTGCTCCATTTACACTTGCAGAATGTGAGAAGCTATTTGAATTAAATGATGTTGTCATGACCAGAAAACAGATGATCGAGAGTTATATGTTTTTTGGCGGAGTACCGTATTATTTAAACCTTATGGATTCACGCCTTAGTCTTACGCAGAATGTAAATGAGATGTGCTTTAAGGAGCTGGGTCCGCTTCATGATGAGTATTATAGTCTTTTTCATTCATTGTTTGATAATCCGAAAAAGCATATGGCAATACTTGAAGCTCTGGCTAAGAAGAAAGAGGGCTTGACCCGGACTGAGCTTTCGAAAATTGAAGAAATTGGCGGTGGATCAATTCTGACCAAAGACCTAAGAGAACTTACTGAGTGCGGATTTATTAGGAAATTTAATTCGCTTTCTGATAGAAAAAAGGATGAGTTTTATCAGATCATAGATCCATTCACGTTATTTTGCATCAAATTTCTAGTGAATAAGAAGTTTGATTCCTGGAATGAATATATCAATTCTCCCGGCTATAATTCGTGGAGAGGTAATTCTTTTGAAATTGTATGCCTTAATCATATAGATCAAATAAAGGCATCTCTTGGTATTAGCGGCATTGAGACAAACGAATTTGCATGGCGGAGCAACGCTGAAAATGGAGCTCAGATAGATCTTATCATTAGTAGAAAAGATGGAGTGATCAACCTTTGCGAAATGAAATTTACAAATGAAGATTATTCGATTGATGCTGATGAATATGAAAAGATACAAAACAGACTTACACAGTTTCAAAATGTATCAGGGACCAAAGATGCTATTCATGTAACAATTATATGTGGAACAGGATATAAGCAAAATAAGTATTCAGGAATTATTCAGAATGTTATCCTGGGTGACGATCTGTTTGATAATTGAAGCTGAGGCGTGAGGCTTCACTAACAAGACAAAGAGCGTGTATAGATAAAGAAGTAGGGACTTAGAAAATTAATTCCTTGCTTCTTTTTTAATTGCACAAAATGTATTTGACAAGATACCCCTAAGGGGTATATGATGAAAAACAAGGATACCCCTGAGGGGTATGAAAAGGAGGCTCTCTATGCCGGATAATTCAAATAAACATGAAGAAATGCAGGAATCATGCCCCCACTGCTCAGGCAAGACCAAGCAGAGGGATGTTAAAGAGTATAAAGACCTCATGAACAGGCTTAAAAGGATAGAAGGCCAGGTTAGAGGCGTTGAAGGAATGCTTGAAAATGATGCGTACTGCACAGATATCCTGATGCAGGTTTCAGCGATAACCTGCGCCCTTAACAGCTTTAACAAGGCGCTTCTTGCTAATCATATGAAAACCTGCGTAGTAGATAATATCAAGGAAGGCAATGAAGAAGTGATAGATGAACTTGTCACAACTCTTCAAAAGTTAATGAAATAGCCTTCTGAAAAGAGATTGTGATTAAGTTGGGTACTAAAAACATGAAGTAATAAGTTTGAAAAGTATAAAATTCCCAACACGACTTGGTGTCGCGAGCTCCACCAATGTTGAATTAATAATGACTCGCGATGTGAGGGTAATCATGAAACAATACAATGTAACAGGAATGAGCTGTGCAGCCTGCCAGACCAGAGTTGAAAAGGCAGTAAATGCCGTTGAAGGCGTTGATAGCTGCGCAGTAAGCCTCCTGACCAACTCAATGGGAGTTGAAGGTTCGGCTCGTCCGGAAGATATAATCGCAGCGGTAGAAGCTGCAGGATATGGGGTCAGCATAAAGGGAAGCAGTGATTCAAAGTCTTCCATTTCAAATGCTGATGATTCCCTTGAAGATAAAGAAACCCCTAAGATGAAAAAAAGGCTCATAGCTTCTATAGCCATCTTGATACCTCTTATGTATGTGTCAATGGGCCATATGCTGTGGGACTGGCCACTGCCGCCATTTCTTGATGGCAACCACGTGGCTATGGGCTTATATCAGCTTCTTTTATCAGGGCTTGTAATGGTGATAAACCAGAAGTTTTTTATAAGCGGATTTAAAGGACTTATCCATAGATCACCTAACATGGATACGCTCGTGGCGCTTGGTGCTACTGCATCATATGCATACAGCGTGTGGGCCCTGTTTGCAATGACAGGGACAGTTCTTAACGGCGATACCGATAAGACCATGTATTACATGAACCAGTTCTATTTCGAAGCAGCGGCTATGATCCTTACGCTCATTACAGTTGGCAAGATGCTGGAAGCAAGGTCCAAGGGTAAGACAACCAATGCTCTTAAAGGGCTCATGGACCTGTCCCCCAAGACAGCTGTAGTCATCAGGAACAATACTGAAACTAAAGTTCCTATCGAAGAAGTAAAGGTAGGAGATAGATTCGTAGTAAGACCCGGCGACAGCATACCTGTGGATGGCAGAGTTGTTGAGGGTGAAAGCGCTGTTAATGAGTCAGCACTTACAGGAGAAAGTGTTCCTGTGGAAAAAGGCTTGGGAGATACAGTATCTGCCGCAACCATCAACACTTCAGGCTATATGGTCTGCGAGGCTACAAGGGTTGGCGAAGATACCACCCTTTCAGCCATCATCAAAATGGTAAGCGATGCAGCTGCGACCAAGGCCCCTATTGCCAAGATCGCAGATAAAGTTTCGGGAATCTTTGTTCCTGCGGTTATAAGTATTGCAGTCATTACCTTTATAGCCTGGCTCATTGCGGGCCAGACCGTAGGCTATGCAATAGCAAGAGCCGTATCAGTTCTTGTAATAAGCTGCCCGTGCGCACTTGGCCTTGCAACTCCTGTAGCAATCATGGTTGGTAACGGCGTTGCTGCTAAGACCGGAGTTCTCTTTAAGACAGCTGCTTCACTTGAGCAGGCTGGCAGAACCCAGATAATCGCCCTTGATAAGACGGGAACTATTACTACAGGCCAGATGAAGGTTACAGACATCATTCCTGTAAGCGGCATTGCTGATAAGGAACTCCTTACAGTAGCCTACGCCCTTGAGTCTAAGAGCGAACACCCTATCTCCAAGGCAGTTACCCAATATGCTTTGGAAAAAGAAATTGAGCTTTTCGAAACAACAGATTTTGAAGCCCTTTCAGGTAAAGGTCTTAAGGCAAAGCTTGGCGGCGAAGAAATTTGTGGTGGAAATCTTGCCTATATAAAAAGTATAGTAGATAGTGTGGGCAATACAGACAGAGTAGGAAATACAGATAACACAGGTAATACAGATGGTGCTGGTATGACAGATAGTACTGGTGTTGCAGGTAGTAGTACAAAGGCACCACTAGAAGACGAAATAGCTAAAGCATCACAGAATCTTGCAAGTGAGGGAAAAACTCCTATATTTTTTGCCAAAGGAGAGAACCTACTTGGAATCATCGGGGTATCTGATGTCATAAAAGAAGACTCTCATAAGGCGATAGAAGAACTCAAGAACATGGGAATCCACACCGTGATGCTGACAGGCGATAACGAGATCACAGCCGCCGCCATAGCAAAACAGGCAGGCGTTGATGAAGTTGTAGCTTCCGTCAAGCCAGATGGCAAGGAAGCAGTCATTAGACAGCTCATGAAGCACGGAACGACCACAATGGTCGGCGATGGAATAAATGACGCTCCAGCCCTTACCAGTGCGGATCTAGGAATAGCCATCGGCGCAGGAACAGATGTTGCAATTGATGCCGCAGATGTGGTACTTATGAAGAGCAGCATAAGTGACGTCGCAGCAGCTATAAGGATTTCAAGAAGTACTTTACGGAATATTCATGAGAATCTGTTCTGGGCTTTCTTCTACAATGTACTTGGAATCCCGCTTGCAGCTGGCTGCTACGTGGCGGCTTTTGGATGGGAACTTAATCCTATATTTGGCGCGGCTGCCATGGGATTATCAAGCTTTTGTGTAGTATCTAATGCACTAAGGCTTAATTGGATTAAACCATATGATAGTGCTAGAGATAAAAAGGGTAAGAATTCCATTACAGGAAATCTTATACAAAAGGAAAATAGTAGCGAAAACTCAGATCAAGTGAAAAATGAGATCGCAAATAAAGTAAAAAATGAAACCTCAAAAGTAGAAAATAATGAGATTTCAAAAGAAACAGATGTTATATTAAAAAATAATACTGATGAAAACAGAAAGGAAGAAACAATTATGAAGATTACAGTTAATGGAATGATGTGTGGACATTGCGAGGCACATGTAAAGAAAGCGCTTGAGGCTATAAATGGAATCGATCTTGCAGTAGCTTCTCATAACGATAACCTTGTTGAGATCACAACATCCGGAGACGTTGAAGAGTCAGCTATCAAGGCAGCTGTAGAAGAAGCCGGATATGAGTATGCAGGTATAGTGGGATAAAATAGCATAAAGGCCATTTCCATTAGACTTTGTTCAAAATCGGATATGATTAAAAATTTAATATTTATAAAAAATGAGTCACTATCTAAATTAGTGACATGGGGCTAAGAATGTTTAACAATCAGAAATTGAAAGAAAACAGAACCCGCAAAGCAATTCTTTTAAATATGCTTATAGCGGCGGTTAGCTTATTTGTAAACGGATTTGGTGTTTATCTTACTATACAGGCCAACATCGGGGCAGGTCCCTGGGATGTACTGAGCCTGGGTGTTGCTAAGACTTTTGGAATCTTATATGGTACGGCGTCGGTAATCATCTCATACAGCATCCTTGCTATTGATGTATCAATGAAGGCGCCTATCGGGATAGCAATGTTCATCGATGCCTTTGTGGTTGGTAAGTCGGTAGATCTGTTCAACCACATAAACCTTGTTCCAAAGTGTAATTCAATGGTTACAGGAATAATCGTAATGCTGCTAGGGCTTGTGATCATGTCCTACACACAGTTTACGTACATGAGCGCTGCCCTTGGCTGCGGGCCCAGAGATACACTTTTAGTAGCACTTGCCAAAAGAGCTAAACGTATCCCAATTGGGATCGTAAGTATTACTCTTTTAAGCCTTGCCACCTTTATCGGATGGCTTTTAGGCGGACCTGTAGGAATCGGAACACTTATCTGCGCTTTTGCAACAGGACCGATCATGCAGATGGCTTTTTCTTCAGTAAAGTTTGATGCAACAAGCGTTCATCACCAGCATTTACTAGAATCATGGAAAATATTCATTTAGTATAACGCATTATACTAACGTCATATGAAGAAAAGCCCTACAAGTGTCCCGCTGAAATGAAGAGAAGAGGTTAAAATATATGGCTATAATTGTTAGACGTGCAAAAAGCGAAGATATACCTGCTATCATGGAGCTTCTCAAACAGGTCAATAAGGTTCACTACGATGGACGCCCGGATCTTTTTAAACTTGCAACCAAGTACACAGAAGACGAACTTGAAGCAATCCTTAATGATGACAATACCCCGGTATTTGTTGCTGATAAAGATGGAAGTATACTGGGCCACGGCTTTTGCGTCTTCCAGCGCCCTGCTAATACAAGGCTCTTAACAGATATACTAACTCTATACATTGATGATATATGCGTAGATGAGAATGCAAGAGGAGAAAATGTTGGCAGATCTATCTATGACCACATTTTAGACTTCGCCCGCCAAAACGGCTGTTATAATGTCACACTCAATGTATGGAACTGCAATCCTGGCGCTATGAAATTTTATGAAAAGCTTGGTCTTACGCCATACAAGGTAGGTATGGAGAAGATACTATAAGCATTATAGAAAGGCAAGAGATTTAATGGTAGTTAGAATCACACTTTTGCAGATGCTGATCTTTATAACGATCATGTGGATAATTGTAAGAGCATCTGTAGCAGTTATAAAAAAGCGCTTTTCAATAAAACATGAGCTTAAGATGCTTCTTGTTTATATATGCCTTATCGTGATCGCCAGATTTGTTTACTTTGATCTGCATATCGAAAAAGGCACGACACCAACGCTTATCATGGTTTTAACATGGACAGCAATATACAGGGTATACACAGTTCCATTCTATTTTCTTGTAGACAGGTATGATGGATGGCTTGTGAATATCATCGGCAACATTGCAATGTTCATTCCGGTCGGCATAGTCTGGCCTATCTGTTTTGAAAAGCTTAACACCATGAAAAAAACAGTTCTTGCAGGCTTTGGTTTAACTCTTTTCATAGAACTAAGTCAGATATTCTGCGACGGAAGACACACGGATATTGACGATCTTTTTTTAAATACACTTGGAGTTGTGATCGGAGCAGCAATACTATTTGCAATAAGAAAGTCCAAAGAATAATGGTTTAAAGTATACTGAACCTATTACTATAAACATAATAATTGTAGATTATAAAAGAAATGGAAAACAGATTATTGAACCTGGTACTATGATCCCAGCTGGACCCATGTAGAATGCACACCAATGTTCAGAAACAGCACAAAAAATGCCCCCTGGCATACATACCGGGGGACACTATTTAAACCATTAGTACAGGAAATTTGCTGCCCATACTGACGCCTGTAATGATGCTAGCTGCTCATTAGTTCTTACCTGCTGAATTTTGATTTCTTCAAGAAGTGAACAGACACTCTTCATAGCATTCATCATATTCTGTGAACGCTGGTACTCATCAAAGGCGCGAACAGCCTCCTGAAGATTATTAACCCTGGTGTTCGAGTATGAATCAACAAAGTAAGAAAGTGCACTGCTAGATCTGTATGCAGGCGGACAGTAACAGATATAGTCCTTGATTGCCAGCACTATTTCATTACGCTGCTTCTCATAATTCTTTATTTCATTCTCAAGCATCGGTATTTCATGGTTCAGATATCTTAACTTCGTTTCCCTTGAAGATTTACGATATTTGTTCTTTAACGGTACTATGGTTAAAAAGAATATGGCAGGCAAAATTAGCAACTTAGCAACCGAGTCCACTGCTTCCTGATTAGATGAGTTGGTTACTATAATGGCATAAATAAGACCTCCACCAAACGCTACTACAAAATTTGCAATGAAGAACCTAACAATGTATTCTGAAAAACTCGGTTTTTCACCCTCATATTCTTTTTCCGCTTCTATTAAATATTGGCGATTTTCTATTGCAAGCGTTAACTGCTCAATCTTTTTAACCGGAGAAATCAATTTATTGTAGAGCGTAAACAGGCAATCGTTGAGGCTCAGGTTATCAACTGATTCTACTCTGTTTGCAAAATCCGTTTCATTTATTCCGGCTTGCGCCATTGATGCCCCCGATACTTCTCTCAATCTAAAGCCGCTTTTATGTCCGGTTTTAGTCTCAACCGCTGCATTCTGAACTGCCACCTCCTCTTTCTTCTTAATCTTGTTCCCGCACGCTGAGCAAAATCCTGCATTATCTGATACTATTGCTCCGCATTTTTCGCAAAAAGCCATTGTAATCCTCCCTCAATTAAAACTAATCATTTTAGTAACTCAAACTACTATGTATTTAGTAGTTGATTTATAAAAATAAATGAAAATCATTTATTTTTGGCTATAGATAATAAATCTCCTTCCAGCATCCCCCTCGACTTGCCAGATCTTATCTAAATATCATTAAGCTCAACTTTCAAAAAATGGAAAATTATGCCTTATTGAAACTGCATTTGATGACAAAAACATTATATATACATGTATATATAATGGCAAGTATCAATAACTGTGTGATACTTCTGTGATATTTGTTTTTGTATGCTTATCTACGTAAACAACAAGCAAACATATTCCTGATCAAAATCAGGAAGTCAAATATCAGATCAAAGGAGAAAATGAGTTTGAATAAATTCAAACTCTAAGACGTGGCATCGCGAGCTCTGCCACGTCCAACCATTAGTCACTCGTTTCACTCGCGACATGAGGTTAATAATTATGAAAAAGAATTTAGGTGTTGCAATTGCAGGAATAGCTATGCTGGCTCTTGTTGGATGCATAGGAGTACAGCATGGAGAGATCATAGAAAACGCAGACGTAGAGGTAGAAACCTCTCAGGTTGTTACAATTGCTAATCCTTGGAGTGATTGCACAGAAGAGGAAGCATATGTAGATGCTCCTAACGGATTCACAGCTCCTGAAGGCGCAACTAATGTAAGATGGAGCATGTTGAAAGATGATCCAAGCGAATACGCATTAGGACCGATGGTTCAGATGACTTTCGACCTTGATGGATCTTCTTTTACAGCAAGAGAACAGGCTACAACAGGAGAAGAGGTTACAGATATATCCGGAATGCATTATGACTGGATCTATTCATCAGATGTAACCCTTGCAAACTGGGCTGGTGGCCAGATGCCTGCAAAGACATTCTTATATCTTGGAGAAGATGAACAGGCTGAGCTTTGCACATGGTTTGATATCGAAACAGGTTATTCATATTCAATAGGCGTTGCAGCCAAAGACCTTGACGGATTCGATATTCAGGCAATCGCAGAGCAGATCTACGATCCCGCAAAGCAGATTGGTGCAAACATGCCTGATGATGAAGTTATAGATGCAGCTACTATCAATGCGACTGAGAATTCAATTGGCGCCATGAAGATGTATAGCGAGGAGTCAGCTCCTGAAATTGATATCACAGGATGCGATACTTTCACCCAGATCGTTGATCAGAAGCTTTCAAAGGGCATGGGATATGCAAATGTAACATTAAACGGAGAAGATGTCCTTCTCGTATGCAGCATGGCATATGACAACCTTGACGGCAATATGGCTGCAATCGATGCAACAATATTCATGTACAAGGATGGAGTTCCCTGCGAAGTTGGTAAGGTTTGCAGTGGCGGCACAGCATATCCTCTTACAGTAGTAGACGGAAAGCTCATCACAGGCAGCAATCACTGGATCTGTAAATATGTACTTTCAGGCGATAAGCTCATGATCATGGAAAAAGCTTCTGTTGTATATGATGAATATGGCGATGGAACATACTTCTATGAGTCAGAAGATGGCGGAGATTATTCAGCCATGAGTAGTGCCGATTCAGAAGAGGTTTTTGATCAACTTATTGATGAAATGTTTGCAGGTGAAGTTGTAAATTTTTCAGTTGTTGAGTGATTTTTAGAGCCTGCAATTCCCCAAAATATAGATTTGAGGAAGCAATCAGAGTTGGTTGCTTCCTCTTTTAAAATTAATCTTAAAAAGAGCTTAAGTCCTATAATGAAGGACTGAGGCTCTTTTTTCACAGATCATAAATTCTCTTCACCCCATTTTTTGAGCTCCAACAAAATAGGGATGAGGCTTTTGGCTTTAGGCGTAAGGTTATATTCAACCCTTACCGGCATTTCATCATACTGCTTTCTCTCAACAAGGCCATCTGCTTCAAGCTCTTTAAGAGAATTAGCAAGCATGGTATTGGTTATGCCATCAACAGCGCGGTTAAGCTGCCCGTAGCGCACAACCTCGTTATAATCGATGACACACAAAATCATGATCTTCCACTTGCCGCCAATAATATCTAATACTTTTTTTAGACTACAGCCCTTTCCTGCGATCTCTTCGCAGAGGGGCTCTTTCTTCGCTATTTTACTCATAGTATCTTTTTCCTTACCAGGTTAATATAAACTGAATACTTGATATATATTTTATACCACCTATAATATGTATATCGGCTAAAAAAATCAAGTATATAAGTTTCAGGCAGAAAGATAGGAGAATTTATAAGACATGAAAAAAGCAGTAAATGACACTCAAAGGTGCGCTGCCTGCGGAGCATGCGCATTACAGTGCCCACGTCAGGCCATAAACATTTATAGAGGCTGCTATGCTGTAGTTGACGATTCTATATGCGTAGGTTGCGGAATCTGTGAAAAGGCGTGTCCTGCAGGATCTATCAAAGTATTAGAAACAGGAGGCACAAGATAATGACAAAACCTAAGAATAAAAAACATTGGTATGAATACCTTTGGATATGGTCAATATTATATTTTGCTCTGGGATTTTTTAACATCCTCTTTGCATGGCTGGGGCTAATAGACTTTGTCCTGCCTTTGATATTTGCAATCGTAGGTGGGAACAAGTGGTTTTGTAATCACCTGTGCGGAAGAGGCCAGCTCCTCTGGGTTCTTGGAAGAAATCTAAAATGCTCAAGGCAAAAACAGGCTCCGTCCTGGATCTCATCAAAGTGGTTCAGATATGGCTTTTTAGCCTTTTTCATGACAATGTTTGGAACAATGATATTCCAGACATATATGGTATTTTCCGGAGTGGATTCACTCAAAAAAGTTGTAAAGCTCTTTTGGACTTTCAAAGTCCCGTGGAAATGGGCATATAATGGAAGTATATTCCCGGATTGGGTTGCACAGTTTGGCTTTGGCTTCTACAGCCTCATGCTTACATCAACTCTTATCGGGCTGATACTAATGGTTATCTATAAAGAACGCACCTGGTGTTCATTCTGCCCCATGGGTACGATGACACAAGGCATATGTAAGATCAAGGCAAAAGAAAGGTAAGGAGAAGATATGACATTAACAGAAAGAGCCGAAAAGGCAGTAGAATTAAAGAGTTCCGGCAAATACAACTGCGCTCAGGCTGTAACCGCAGCCCTCGCTGATCAGACCCCCTTGTCTGAAGACCAGCTTAAGCAGGTCTCAGCCGGCTTTTGCGCCGGAATGGGCAACCTCGAAGCAACCTGCGGAGCATTAATTGGCGCCGGCATGATAGCAGGCCTTAAAACCGAAGGCAAAGGAACCCTCGCTATAACCAAACAGATGCAGGAAGAATTCGGAAAAAGATGTAAAGCAATCAGATGCAAAGACCTAAAGACAGTCACTGACGGAAAACCATTATGCCCCTGTGAAGAATGCGTAAGAAACGCTGTTCAGATATATGGTGAAGTAATGGGACTGTAAGCATAGTGAAGCCTCACACGAGTGTGCGCCGCCAATTTCATCAAATAGGATATTTTGTGTCCAAAACATATAATTAAATGTGAGATTTGGACACAAAATAATTGACACAAGGTATATGTAAGATCAAGGCTGAAGACCATCTTAAGCAGGTCTCAGCCGGCTTTTGCGCCGGAATCGGCTAAGCCTAAGTCATTTACGATGCTTCAGTTACTATTTCTTTTTCATGAACCTTCTGGATTTCATCGTCTGCAGAGAGCATCGGCTTCACATCTTTGCCCAGAAGCTTTCTTTCTACATAGTTCCTTGTAATCTTCATAACCGTTCCGGAGAGAGCGATAACACCGATAAGGTTAGGAATAGCCATCATACCGTTGAAGGTATCAGACAGATCCCAAGCAAGTGTAAGATCCATAGTTGCACCGATCACGATAAAGACTACGAAGATAACCTGATAGAACTTTACTCTCTTTCTTCCGAAAAGATATTCAAAACCCTTGCTTCCATACTGGCTCCATCCAAGAACAGTTGAGAAGGCAAAGAACAGAATAGCTACAGCAATAAAGGCTGAACCAAGCTTACCAAATACTGTTGAGAAAGCCTGGGCAACAAGTGCAGTTGAAACCTGATCAGAGATAACAGCGCCTGTTTCAAGATCTACAAGACCACTTGAAAGAATTGAAAAAGCTGTGATAGTGCAGACGATCATTGTATCAGCAAATACTTCGAAGATTCCCCACATTCCCTGAATAACAGGCTCTCTTACGTTAGAACTTGAGTGAACCATAACTGATGAACCAAGACCAGCTTCGTTAGAGAATACACCTCTTTTCATACCCCACTGAACAGCCATGGCTACGCCGCTGCCTACAATTCCGCCGCCTACTGCGCGCATACCAAAAGCACCTTTAAAGATAGATGCAAATATATTTCCAACCTGACCGATATTTACGAAGCAGACAACAAGAGCACCGATAACATAGATTATTGCCATAAAAGGAACAAGTCTTTCTGTAACAGCCGCGATTCTCTTAAGACCGCCAACGATTACAAGACCTGCAAGTAACATAAGTACAAGACCTGTTGCAAGAGGAGGCACGCTGAATGCAGACTCCATATTTACAGCAATTGAGTTGATCTGACCCATATTTCCGATACCGAAAGAAGCGAGTACACAGAATACACTGAAAAGAACCGCAAGGATACTTCCAACCTGCTGGAAGCCTGCTTTGCCGCCAAGACCATCTCTAAGATAGTACATGGCGCCGCCGCACCACTCATTTTTCTCATTTCTTCTTCTATAATAAATTCCAAGTACATTTTCAGAGAAGTTAGTCATCATCCCAAAGAATGCAACTACCCACATCCAGAAGATAGCACCCGGGCCGCCTGCTGCGATCGCTGCAGCAACACCTGCGATATTACCTGTTCCTATTGTAGCTGCGAGAGCTGTACAAAGGCTCTGGAACTGAGAAATCTGTGTATCCTCTTTCTCAGTATGAGCTGTGATGTGCTTATCCATAAAGATTCCACCAACAGTGTTTCTGATCCAGTGCTTAAAGTGTGAAATCTGGAAAAATTTCGTGAGACATGTCATGAGGATGCCACATCCTACCAGTAGAATAAGCATTGGGAGTCCCCAAACAAAACCATTAACAGCATTGTTTACATTTTCAACATGTGATAAAAAACCAGCCATAGTACCTCCTAACCTTACCGTAATATAAAAAAGGTGTTCCATCTTATCAATGGAACACCTTCGTTCTCGAACATCTTATCATGTTTAACACTTTAACGCAATACATAATTAACGTAAAAAATCAACAAAAAACCAAATACTTCTATCTATCAGTTATTACTATCTGAACAAAAAAAGAGATTGAAATACAACTATTATTTTGTAAACCGAAATCGATTATAACATAAACCAGATGGCCATAGTATATTAAAAGTATATTTATATTCCTATAAAGGTACAAATAAAGCGTTATATATGTTATCTTAAATACGTACGAATGATATCGGCAAAAAATATATATTGTGCACCGGGGTAATCGTTAGGATTTAATGCAGGAATTCTCGCTGGTTTTATTACCGAAGAGTTTATCAGATGATTGATGTTGAGATCTTTCTTAATAGGGAGAGCATTATGTCAGATCTAAAGGGTTTTCATTACGATGCATTCATAAGTTACAGGCACAGTGATATTGACAGCTTTGTTGCGCAAAATCTTCACAAAAAGCTTGAGAACTTCAAGCTTCCAAAATCTGTTTTACCCAAAGTTCAAAACGGCAAGAAAAAGATCGAACGAATCTTTAGAGACGTTGACGAACTTCCGCTTTCTGAGGACCTTTCTGATCCTATAAGTAAGGCCCTTCAAAATTCCGACTATCTTATTACTATATGTACCCCCAGATATCCTCAGTCCAGATGGTGTATGAAGGAAATCGAGGTCTTTTTACAGACCCATCCAAGAGATCATATCCTGGTGGTACTGGCTGAAGATGAGCCTGATAACTCTTTTCCCGAGATACTGTGCTATGAAGATGTAAAAATAACAGATGAAAACGGGCAGATACATGTAACAAGGCGGGAGATAGAACCCCTTGCTGCTGATACAAGGGGCAGTAACAAAAAAGAAATGCTTAAGGCTATGGATATCGCGGTCATAAAGCTATGCGCAGCTATGTTCGGTCTTAACTACGACGACCTCAAGCAGCGCCATAGAGAGCAGAAAATCCGCAGACTAACCGCCATATTTGGAAGTATCGGCGTAGCAGTCCTTGCATTCGCTATCTTTGCAACAGTAATGCTCATCAAGATCAGCAAACAAAACGTAATAATCACAGATCAGTACAACGAACTTCAGGACAGCTTCGCCCAGGCCATGGCCGGAGTTTCCGATAACCTTCTTACAGACGGAAGGCGCAAAGATGCTGCTTATGCTGTCAGAAATGTTATACCTGACGATGGCGAAGGTAAATACAACGTAAACGCTGTCAAAGCGCTGTATAACGCAATGGAAGTCTATAAGTTATCACCGATCTATTCTCCTTCCTGCACATATGACGCGGATTCATGGCTCTATTATTTTGGCATCTCCTGTGATCAGAAATATGTCTTTGTAAATTCAGGAAGTAAAGTATACATCTGCGATCATGACAGTGGCGAAGTACTGGATATAATTGAAAACGATGAGGGGGATACCTTATCATCAGCCTTTTGCGGAAATGATGGCGTGATCATCACTGATGGAGAGGATGCTTTCTACTATTCTATTGGTAATAAAGAAAAAACAGACATCGAGCTACCAGAGTATTCCATTTTATACCCTGCTGATGATGGCAGTATGGTTGTCGCAAACAGTCTGGACGCACTCTGCGGCATTGGAAGCACTGGAGATGTAATTTTTGAAACAGACCTTGCTTCCTATTTTGGAGATGCGTATACAAGTCTTACAGGCATTTCTTTTGAGAAAGATTACGTTGTCTGCACATTCTGGAGCGGTGAAGAGATGGAAGTCCTTTTCATTAACCCTTCAAATGGCGAGATAGAAGATAGCTACACTAAAAGTAGTGATTCTGAGCCTTGCGCTAAACTTTCAGACGACACCCTGTATACCGTCACATCAAACCACGACGAAGACACCGGCGAATGGGACGCCGACATAGTTGCAACCAATATTTCCAAAGATAAAAAAATCTGGAAGCTCACACTTGAAGACTTAGAACTTACCGGAGGCAGGTTCTTTAGTAGCGATGATTATCTTTTCTTCCAGAGCGTTAGCGAAGTAATGGTCATAGACCTTGAAGAAGGAAACCTACTAAAAAGATACCCATACAGCCAGATGATCCTCGAATCCTGGCTCGAAGATGACCCTGACTATGGACCCCTTCTGTACTACGTACTAACAGATGGCTCCGTATTCTGCTGTAACGAAAATTTTCAATCTGAACAAACAGACACCTTCTATACCAAAGCTCCCAAGGAGAAAATAACACAGGCAACCTATTCAGGCTCAAACCTGTATTTCGTACTTGGTTATGAAAGTTATGCCGTACGCTACTCCAAAGAAAAAACCCCGAGTGCTACCGCCTTTGACGAAGACCTCGACTGGGACCAGGCCGTAGACCTCCTCCCCGAAGACGTCTTCGATGATGACAAATATGATATAAACTTCACACAGGTAGACCACGTATATTACTCAGACGATAAAAACTATATTTTCGCTATATTCTCCGACCACACCGCCAAGATATATGACGCTTCCACCTGCGAGTGCGTGAACTCCTTCGAAACCACCCTCGAAATGGCAGACATTTTCCGATACAGCGACCTCACCGGAAGCTACATAATAAGCGGCAGTGATGGCGGAGACAATAAGTCATTTATTCTTGACGCTAACATGCAGATAATCTGCGAGACTGACTTTATCATCAGCGAAGAGGGCAATGATTTTATAATGATGAGCGACGACATTGAATACTATAAAGTTCCGTATATTGATATTAACGCTCTTATTAAAATGTCAGATGAATATCTTAAGGACTATAAACCACCAGTCTCTATAAGAGATAAATATGGTATAAGCTAAAACTTTGAATATTCCTGAGGATGGTAGCCTATAAATGATTTTGGTGTCTTTGAAAATTATATTAAATTCAAGAGCTTGATAGATGGAATAATAAATTCTGTTTAGGATCCGCATGTTTGAGCGAAGCGAGTTCACGACATAGAAGTTCATCCATGAACTTCTGAACATGTCTTAACTACGTCCTGTAGTTTCGGATCCTAGAATTTATTATTTCAGCTATCATGCCTTGAATTTTATATAATTTTCACGACACCAAAATCATTTATAGGCTACCATCCCCAGGAATAGGCACAACCTAACTCTAACCAAGGGGGACGCATATGAGCAACTTTCTGATCATTATGATTTCGTCGGCTGTATTTCTTGCCTTGATCATCTGGCTTACCGTCGACACCGAGCATGTTAAAAAGTGGACCGGCATAGCCTTCCTCATCGCCATCGCCGGCGGAATCTTCATCTACGGCACCATCGATGCCGACCAGTTCAGCTCCATGCCCGTGATCGCCGTACTTAGAACCGTCGTCCACGTCGGCAAGATGTTCGGTAATGCAGGTGACGGCGCCCATGACAGCTTCGTAGGCATCGTAGGTGACAACACACTTACATCAGCCTTTTACTGGATGGTACACTTCTTCGCTTACTATTCAGTTGTAAGTGCCGTAATCCTTGTCATAGGCAGAGATATCGTCAGAGGCTTTAGAACCTGGCTCCTTAGGATCCATGATATCGAGCTTATATACGGCATTGACGATGATACCATAAGCCTTGGCGAAGCTCTTGCAGGCAAAAGACGCGTATCCCTCGTTTTCGTCGGCAAAGGAACCATTTCCGACAGCATCTTAAACCGCACAGGCGCTCTTGTATTTGCCGACAGCGATGCCATGAATCCCAATGCCAAATTAATAAAAAGAATATCTTTGGTAAAGGGCAAAGGCAAAATAAGAGTAAGCGTCCTTTCAGATGATGACGAAGCCAACTATGCCTATGCCATGAAGATGCTAAAGTGCTTCAAAGAAGCTGACATACTCCCTTCCCAGACTGAGCTCGTTATGTTCGGAAGAGCAGTCCTTATAGGAAGCGAGTTCCAGGCTCTTGGAGATCACTACGGTTATGGAAGCGTTAAGGTATATGAAAGAAGCGAACTTGCAGCAAGACTCCTTCTGTGGAAGTATCCCCTTGCTGACACCATAACATTTGATGATAAGGGTAAAGCAACCAAAGATGTGGATGTCCTTATAGCAGGCTTTGGCGCCATAGGACAGGAAGTCCTTCGAAAAGTCGTAGCCCAGGGCCAGTTCTATGGAAGCAGCTTCCATGTACATATATTTGATCCAAACTTTGAAAAAAGAAACGGCTTCTTTAATGCCCGCTATCCCGGACTTTTAGATAATTACGACATTAAGTTTGAAGCCTATGATGCAAGAAGCGAAAAATTCGCAGATTATGTCAAAGATAAGGCAGGGAGCCTTAACCTTATCGTAGTAGCAGTTGGAGATGAATATGTTGGACAAGAGATCTCCAATGGCATCCTTGATGTGCTTGAACTTAGCGGCTCAAGCCTTCCCGTATACCAGTGCTACGCCGAAAAGATAGTTCGTAACCTGCACAGGGAAGAATGTGTGATCACAAACGTCTTTGACTCCGAAATACTTTACGGAACAAGTCTTGATGCCCTGTCAAAAGAAATAAATCACTTCTATTACGGAGAAGGCTCATCTGAGGAACAGTGGCAGGGATGTGACTACTTTAGCCGTATGAGTTGCAATGCAAGTGCTGACTACTTAAAAGGACTAATAGGACGCGTCGGAGCACTGGGGCAGGATGATGAGCGTATGGAGAACCTTGCACAGTCTGAACACTTAAGATGGATGGCATTCCACTATTCTATGGGTTATCAGACCATGACCAGGGATGAGTGTCTTAAGAGAGCGGAGCTATACAAGAGGGATAATAAGGTAAGAATCCTCAAAGATACCGTTTCAAAACGCCATGCCTGCCTTATACCATGGGATGAACTCGACGATCTTTCAGCCTTTGAAAACTCATATACAGGCAAAAACGTTGATTATAAGCAGATGGACAGAGAAAATATCAAGGCAGTTGCAGGAATCATAAATGCTACAGTAAAACCTTAAGTCTGTTTTTCAAAAATCAGGTAAAGATAAGATCGTCAAGGAAAATAAATGGATAGCCGATAATATAACTATGATATAATGTGATTATAGGGGCAAATATCAATTCTGCCCCTTTGTCATATTGCTTCAAAATTACTATTTAAGATCACGCCACAATAACCTAATGAGGGGATGTGCATGAAGAAATACAGCTACAGTAAAGAAGAATTCAATCTGATCGAGAACAATCCCTATCCACTTGCCATTTTTCAGTACGTGGACAAGCGATTGGTTACTATAGCTCTTTCCAAAGGCTTTCTTGAACTGTTTAAACATGATGACAGGCAGGAAGCCTATGACATGATGAACAATAACATGTATGCTCATGCACATCCCGATGACATGGCACGCATAGCAGATGCTGCTTATCAATTTGCTACATATGATGTACTTTTTAGAAATAATATAAAGGGTGAGTACAGGATCATAAGGGCAGTAGGTAAGCATATATATAAGCCTACAGGAGACAGACTTGCGATCGTAGCTTATTTTGACGAGGGACCTTATGTGGAAACTCCGGAAGGAGAAGGCGGAGCGGCTGCTTATTCTTTGAGCAGATCTGTTAACGAGGATTCCAAAAACTATAATAAGAGCTATGACTACCTGACAGGTCTTCCACAGATGACATACTTCTTTGAGCTTGCAACAGCAGGAAGATATAGCATTATTAATGATGGAGATAAGCCTGTAATGCTTTATTTCGATCTTAGCGGTATGAAGATGTTCAACCAGAAGTATGGATTTACGGAAGGGGATAAGCTTCTTAGGAAGGTTGCAGATGTACTTATAAAACACTTTTCTGCTAATAACTGCAGCAGATTTACCGGAGATCAGTTTGCGGCTTATACAGGACAGAAAAATCTCGACGAGCAGCTAAACACCATTCTGGATGAAATAGAGAATGTTAATAGTGGTAATTCTCTCCCTGTTCGTATTGGTGTTTATAAGGCAAGAGATTTATTTGTTGATGCCAGTGTTGCCTGTGACAGGGCAAAGGTTGCTTGTGATTCTACAAAAGGATCATATGTATCAGCTATAAATTACTATGATGAAAAGATGCTCCAGAAAGAAGAGATAAGGCAATATGTTCTTTCTAATCTTGACAGGGCGCTTAGTGAAGGTTGGATAAAGGTCTTTTATCAGGCCATTGTCAGATCCTCCAATGACAGAGTATGTGATGAAGAGGCCCTTGCAAGGTGGCAGGACCCTGAAAGGGGCATGATCTTCCCCGGAGATTTTATTTCTGTCTTAGAAGAATCCGGAATAATCTATAAACTTGACTTATATGTGGTCGAACAGGTTATTAAAAAGATCAAACAGCAAAGGGATGAAGGCTTATATGTTGTCCCTCAGTCTATAAATCTGTCAAGAACGGATTTCTACTCATGTGATATTGTTGAAGAGATCAGAAAACGGATGGATGATGTAGGACTTGACCATTCTCTTCTGACTATAGAGATAACAGAAAGTGTTATCGGAAGAGATTTTGTCTTCATGAAAACACAGATAACCAGATTTAAGGATCTTGGTTTTAAGATATGGATGGACGATTATGGCAGTGGTTACTCTTCTCCGGAACTTCTGCAGAAGATCCATTTTGATACCATAAAATTTGACATGCAGTATATGCGTGATTTTATTAATGGTCCTGCAAACAGGATCATACTTACTGAGCTTATCAAGATGGCTGTTGCTCTTGGTATTGAAACAGTAGTTGAAGGTGTTGAGACCGCCGAGCAGGTAGAATTCCTTAAGGAAGTAGGATGTTCAAAGCTTCAGGGCTATTATTATACAAGACCGGTTCCTATCGAGGAAATACTGGATAGAAGCAAAAGGGGCAAACTCATAGGCTTTGAGAATCCGAATGAGGCAGAGTACTATTCTGTTATCGGTAAGGTTAATCTTTATGATCTTGCAATAACCCATGAAGAAAAGAGCGATGAGCTAATAAATAGCTATTTTAATGCCCTTCCAATGGCTATTATGGAGATGGATGATGAGTATCTTTGGGTTTCAAGATCAAATCCATCCTATAAGTCATTTTTTAAACTCAATATTAGAGATAATGCGAATCTGGTTAATGAGCGCAAAAATATTGAAAAACTATTTGAAGAAGACAGGACAATCCTGCCCAGAATCCTGCGGCAGTGCGCAAAAGACGGACAGAGAGTCATTTTCGATGAAAAGGGTCCGGAAGGGGCACTCATGCATGTTTTTGTTAGACGCGTAGCAGTAAACCCTGTTACAGGAGTTGTAGCCTTTGCTGTGGTAATCCTCGGTGTTGAAAATTCCAGTGAAAAGAATAATCTGAATTACAATATCATAGCCCAGGCACTTACATCTGATTATATCAGCCTGTACCATGTGGATCTTGAAACAGAAAACTTTAAAGAATATGGATCTGGGAATGCATATGACGAGCTAAACGTAGAAAGACATGGTACGGATTTCTTTAATCTGTGTCATAAAGAGATACTGATGCAAATATACGATGAGGATAAGGAGAGCTTCTTTAAGAGCTTTACCATGGAAAATGTAATAGCCACAATGGATCAGACAGGCTCATATACATATTCCTTCAGGCTCTATATTAAAGATGAGCCGATATTCGTTCATCTGAAAGCGGTTCGTATTAAAGGTGATGATAACAATATTATTATTAGTATAAGTAACATTGATGAGCAGAAGAAGCAGCAGCAATCATTTGAAAGGATCAAGGAAGAGCGTACTACTTATTCAAGAATAGCTGCTCTTTCAGGTAGTTATATTGTTATCTATACTGTTGATCCATATACAGGTAATTATACAAATTATGTAGTAAGTAAAAATATTGTCAGACCTAAAATGGCCGGAACCGGTGACCATTTCTTGGAGAAATTCAGAGCTGCCTGTGAAGAACTGGTTTATCCTGAGGACCTTGAGCGGGTTTTAGAAGAACTTCAAATGGACAATATCAAGTCACAGATTGATGACTTTGGTATTTTTAAGATGACTTTTAGAGATATCCATTTAGGTGATCCAAGATATGTTGAGCTTCGAGTAGCCCTTGTTGATGAGAGGGATGGGAAAAAAATCCTCTTTGGTATAAGGGATGTTCATGATCAGGTCAAAAGAGAACAGGAGGCTGCTTCCAAGCTTACTGCAGCAAGAAATGAAGCTAACCTTGATGCTCTTACCGGAGTTAAGAATAAGCACGCCTATATAGACGTTGAAACTCAGCTCAATGAACAGATCACGTTAAATAATGCTCCAGCCTTTGCAGTTGTAGTTCTTGATATCAACGGACTTAAGACAATAAATGATTCACTGGGTCATAAGGCGGGTGATGATCATATCAAAAAAGGCTGTCAGATCATCTGTAAGATTTTCCGTCATAGTCCTGTATTCAGGATTGGCGGTGATGAATTTGTCGTAATTACAAGAGATGGAGATTATAATTATATAGATAAGCTCATGTCGCTTCTTGAAGAAAACAATACTAAAAATATAGAAAGTGGCGACGTAGTAATAGCAGGAGGCGTAGCCAAATATAATGGTGAAAGGTACGTCGCTGACGTATTCGAAAGAGCTGACGCCAGCATGTACGAGAACAAGAGGCGTCTTAAAGAACTAAAGATAAAAGAATCAAATTGAGAGAATCTCTTAATAAAGTGATATAGTCGTCATTAGGTGTCAAAAGGAACTTTTGACACCTACCTCATTAAGATATAACAATAACATAAAATAGGGGGAGAACTTAGTGGCATCGGTACAAAAAGAGATGGATTTCAGAAAGTTATATGAAGCAATAGTTGGTTTTGAAGAAAGCGAAGAGTCGCAGGACTATTATTATGAGGTAATGGATTCTCTTACAGGGAGAAAGAATAAGAACGGAAGTGACGAAACTGTAAGGGACAGAATCCTGAAAGCATACGGAGTGCTCTTTTGCGAAGATACCGGTCTTATAGATGGACAAAAGGCAGGGACTGGAGACGTTGCTGATACTGCTGACAGACTCTATATAGGAGATGCCGGTTATGATCCTGAACACTGGTACAGGATGAAATATCATTTTCCTGTAATTGATGATGACAATTACGATAGATTTGCAGCGCTTGTGATCTCAGACATGCATTCAGGACCATTGCATGAAGCTGCACTAAACGATGGACAGACACTGGTTGTAGGAGAAGCAGATCCCCTCCATATGACTTCTTTGCAGAGGCAGAACCAGCAGCTTAAAAGTGTATCTATTCTTACAGGAGGTGCAAAGTGAGAATAATCGCAGTTGATGACGACAGCACTTCCTTAAAGAAGATCGAAGGCTTTATTACAAAGACAGTTCCTGATGCAGACTTCTTTGGTTTTGACAGCTCTCTTGCAGCTCTTGCCAAAGCCAGAGAAGAAGAGATAGATGTGGCTTTTCTTGATGTTAAGATGCCCGAGCTTAATGGAATTGACCTTGGCAAGTATCTGACAGAGCTTAACCCCTATATCAATCTTATATATCTGACGCAGCATACGGATTATGCTTATGAAGCAATGAAGCTTCATGCCAGTGGCTATCTCAAGAAGCCATCGTCTTCCAAAGAGATTCAAAAAGAACTTGAATCCCTGCGCTATCCCGAGATAAGAAAAAAATATAAGAGGGTATTTGCGCAGACCTTTGGTAATTTCGAACTCTTTGTAGACGGAGAACCTGTAGAATTCAAGTATAAGCGCACTAAAGAGATAGTGGCGCTTCTTGTAAATAATAAAGGTGCCCAGACCACAAATGGAGAGATCATCGCCTCTTTGTGGGAGGATGATGGTGATCCGGAAAAAAAGCTGTCGTATCTGTGTAACCTTCGCCAGGATCTTCAGAATACCTTTTCAAAGCTAAAGCTTGACGGCATTATCCTAAAGCAGCGTGGTAGCATGGCTATCGCCAAAGACAAGATTGAGTGTGACCTCTACGACTGGCTTGAAAACAAGAATGATTCCAAGTACAGATATACAGGAGATTACATGAACCAGTACAGCTGGTGCGAGTTCTTCCATGCAGAACTTGATGAGATAAGTTATGAGCTTGAGGAAGTCTGATGATGCTTTGGATATAGTTCTTACCAGATATAGAATAAGCGATTTTGTATTTTGTTTTTTAACATATCGGATATATGTGTGCTAGTTTTGTGATATTCGTGATATTATTATATATATGAACTTAATAACGTTGCGGAGGTCGAATATGGATTATACCAAATCGGAACATGTAACGATCAGAGATGTAAAAAATGATATCGAAAGAGCGTATAACGTCCTTAATGACTATTCTTTTGATATTGGGATTAAAGATAAGGAATCTTTGAAATTCAGGCTTTTGACCGAAGAGGTCTTAAGGCTTGTAAAGCAAATATTAAACAACCGCCATGTTGAATTATGGTTTGAAGGGAACAATAGAGTATCTCGTATCATCATCGAGTGCGAAGGGACCCTTGAAGGTATCCAGAAGGACGAGCTTGGCTCTATAGCTACGTCCGGAACCGTTACTGAAGATAAGGGCTTTTTCAAAAAGCTTACAGATATGTTCATGATTAAGTTCCCCGAAGAAGAGAGCTGGTCTTTGAAGGAATATCAAAGACAGCTTAAGGCCAAAAAAGCTGAAGATAAGTATGACGTGGAAGCCTGGGATGATCTTGAGAGGTCTCTTGTTGCAAACCTTGCCGATGATATCGAGATTACTACCGGTAAAGACGTAATAAGAATGGTAGTGACCAAGGACTTTACAAAGACCTTGTCCTTTATTTCTGCTCATACCCTTGAAGCAACTTCAAGTCAGATAATCATAGGAACAGGAAAAGACCTTTCCAGAGAGCTCGACAGAGCAGATGATATCATTGATGAACTCTCTCTTGAAGGAAAGAACGCTATTCATGCAAAGCTTGTTTTTGAAGAGACCCTCGGAATGTTAGCGCAGATGATAGAAAACTATAAGGCTGTTGTATGGCTTGAAAAGTACAAGAATAGCTTCTGCTTAAAGCTTGTGGCCAAAACTGAGATGGATTATGACAAGAAGACGGATCTTCTGTCTCTTTCTTCTGACCATAAAAACAGCAGTATAAGAGGCTTCATGGACAAGATCGGAGATGTAATACAAAACGGTCTTCTAAACTATGAAAATGTTGCAAATTTAAGCAGAGAGTATGGCGGAATAATAGATTGCGGCTCATTAGGTATGTATAGCGGCATGGAAGGAATTTCCGAATATGGAATGATGTGGTCGTTAAACGATTACAGAGACAGCCTTGAATATGCAAAGAGTAGTGATGATGCATCCAAAGACGCCTGGGATGAGCTTGAAAAATCAATCGTAGCCAATATCGCAAGCGATGTGATCGTGGGCGTAAAGGGCGACAAGGTTGAGATGACGATCATCTGTAAAATGTAAAGATTGATTAGTTTTAGCTCATAAGATATAAGAAATGATGAATCAATCATAGATCATACGATATATAAGAATTGGTCAATAGATCATATGAGATAATAATTATGGATCATGATTCAAAGAAAACTGAACTCAGGAATCAGCAGAGGATTGCGCTACTGCTTATCCTCTGGCGGCTTCCTGAGTTTTTCACTTCATTTATAGCAGCAAGTGCCAGTGGATCAGTAGTAGTCTGGCTTGAGTTTATCGAAAATGCAAGTATTCTTATTCCTGGTATAATTCTCCTTGTCTTATCAGGGAAGCTGTCAAGAAATCTCAAATATGTATTTAATTACGGAACCGGGAAGGTTGAAGCTATCACAGCTTTGTGCTGCGAAATATTCGATATTACCGGTCTTTTCTGCGTTTCTTTTTTTGCAATAAAAGGGTTGTTTGCGCCTGAAGAAGATGAAAAGTATCTTGGATTGGCACTTGCAGTAAGTATAGCAGGTCTATTTATAGATCTTATAATCTTAAGACAGCAAAAAAAGATACTGTCCGGAAGCCATAGCAAGATGTTCCATACAGCTCTTGTCAGCGCTCAAAAAGAGTTCTTCTTTGATGCTGCATCAATAATAACGCTTGTTATATCACTTGTTTTTGAAGGAACACTCTGGATCAGATATTTTTCACCGGTCGTATGTCTTATCATCGTAGTACCTTTTTTCACTATAGTTATGAAACATTTGAGGGAGTCAGTATCTGAGCTTGTAGACAGGACGCTGGATGAAGAAAGCCAGCTTAAGATAATCAAAGTATTAAATGAATTCTATGACAGCTATGAAGAGTTTGGCGAAGTCAGAAGCAGGATCAACGGTGAGGAGAAGTATATTGATATTGAGCTTACATTTAAAGCTGATATGAAATACCAGGACGTGAAAACGGCAGCTGCGAAGATAGAAGAGCGAATCAGGGAAGAGCTGGGAGATTGTCATATTAATGTTGTTATTTGAGAATGCATAATATTATTATTTGAGTTTGGGCAGCAAAACTAAAACGTCGAACGTAATATAATTGATATATTCTGACTGGATAATTGCTAATTAATGAGAAGAATCGGTTAACTTATGATATGATTGCCCAATGTAGTATTAATAACTACATCAAATGATGTTTTTGTTGTATAATAGAATTCTGATTGTCGCTTAGGGAGTTTTTTCAGCGATTATCAGTAGACTTACTTATAAATTTTTTACTAAGCGGAGGAGTAATGATGAGTTTTCATGTATTTGCAGATGGAACTGCAAACCTGCCAAAACAGCTTCTGGAGGGAATCACTCTTTTACCATGCAGTTATCTTGTAAATGATAATCAGGTTACTTATACAGGAGATATAGAAGATTTTAACGGACACGAGTATTATGAAGGTCTTAAAAACGGAGACAAGATCAAGACAAGTCTTTTAAATACAGCTCTGTTTCTGGATTATTTCACACCATTAGCCCAAAAAGGCGAAGATATCATCTATGTGGCTATGAGCTCAGGAATCAGCGGAACCTATAATGCTGCGATCAATGCTGCAAATGAGCTTATGGAAGAATATCCCGACAGCTTCATTCATATCGTAGATTCACACGGTTGCGGCTTTGGTAATGGAATTCTTGCTCTTAAGGCTGCAAAACTTAGTAAGGACGGCGTTTCCTGTAAGGAAGCAGCTAAGATCCTTGACGAAGCTGTTCCACATGCCTGTCAGTACTTTACTGTAGATGATCTTAATTTTCTTAAAAATACAGGCCGTGTAAGCGGTGTAACTGCTCAGATCGGTACAATTCTTAATATCAAGCCTATCCTCTTTGGTGACAGTACAGGACATATTATCTCCTGCAGCAAAGTCAGAGGCCGCAATAATGCTATTAAGGCTATAGTTAATAAATATGCTGAAAAGAGAATGGATACAGAAGATCAGACGGTTTGCATATCTCATGGAGACTGCCTTGAGGATGCTAATAAGCTTGCTCAGATGGTCAAGGATATTAATCCAAAGGCTAACATAACAATATCCCAGCATGAGCCTTTCTCCGGAGCGCACGTTGGCCCGGGAATGCTTGGACTTTTCTTCTGGGGTACTGAGAGATAAATTCAGCAGAATATAAAGATATTCTATACTGATGTTTTTGTGATTCTCCAGCATAGAGATTATGTGGTCTTTGTTGAGGAAATCAGTAACTTGTTCGCGATCCTGCCTATGAACGATACGAGGAATATTAGTATTACAACTCTTAAAGAAATCGTCTCCCGTATTACTGAATTTGACTAAAAACATGCATTGAAATGGAAGTCTTCAAGTAAAAAGAGAACTGATTACCTTATTCATAGGTATCGGTTCTCTTTTTACTTTTGAATATCATCTTATTTTAATGACATTGCCGGTTTGGCCGTGTCCCGACTTTAAAAAGTGCTTATTTGAAGAGCTTTCTTCCAAGCCAAATGCAGATGCATGCTCCTACTACGGAAACAACAAGGCTTCCGATGAGGTTAGTTGGTGCAAATCCAATAAGTCTGAATACGAATCCACCAACAGCACCACCGGCGATACCAAGAATGATATTCTTAATTGTGCCGGATTTCTCATTCATTAACTTGCTGGCAATGAATCCTTCTATTGCACCAAGAATAAGGCCGAAAATAATTCCCATTTCATAGTCCTCCATAAATATTTTTGGTATCTATGATTATAGCACATAAAACTTAAAGGTTGTGGTATTCCTGAGGATGACAGTTTATAAATGATTTTCTTGTCATGAAAAATATATAAAATTCAAGGCATGATATCTGTATATTTATATTCTAGGGTCCGAAACTCGCTGCGCTCAAACATGCGGACCCTTAACAGAATATAAATATCCATCTATCAAGCTCTTGAATTTAATATATTTTTCAAAGACAAGATAATCATTTATAAACTGTCATCCTCAGGAATATTCAAGGTTTATGCGATATTTATGGGTAATACAGGTTAGATAAATAGATAATAGATATAGTATACTAAGAGTAGTTTTGATTAAACTGAAGCTATAAAAGTAGACAGTTCAGAAAATAACAGAAGTGAGCGAAATGTATGAAAACAGTAAACGTGGTTGCAGCAATTATATGCGACGATTATAAGAATAAGAAAAAGATATTTGCGACCCAGCGTGGCTACGGCGAATTTAAAGATGGTTGGGAATTCCCGGGGGGAAAGATAGAAGAGGGGGAATCGCCACAGCAGGCCCTTGTCAGAGAGATTAAAGAAGAACTTGGAGCTGTCATAGAAGTGCATGATCTTATAGATGTTATTGATCATGACTATGATACATTTCATCTTCATATGCATTGTTTCTGGGCTACAGTAGCTGAAGGGGAGCTGGAGCTTTTAGAGCATGAGGCTGCAAAGTGGCTTGAATATGGAGAGCTTAGAAGTGTTGACTGGCTTCCTGCAGATCTTGCACTGATACCCAAGATTAAAGAGAGAATGAGCGATAAGTAAAACCCATAAAGGGCCTAGAAGTAGAAGATGGAAAGGTGGTTATTTCCAAGTATGGAATTCTTTTGGAAACAACAGGATGATATACCTGCAGGGATGGGCTATCCATTGTTTGGAATAGCTCATATTTTGAGTGTGGGAATTACGTTGTTTCTTACATGGGTGATCAGTTGTTTCATTATCAGGCTAGAAGATAGAAAACAAAGAGTTATCTTAAAGATAATACCTGTTTTGATGCTTGGAATGGAAGTATTTAAGGATTTATTTCTTATCAGTGTTCACAGATTTGGAATAGGATATCTTCCGCTTCATATCTGTAGTATAGGAATATTTGTATTCTTATTTAGAGAATGGCTGCCGTGGAGATGGGCAAAGGAGGTGTTTGGAGAAATTGCCTTCATTATTATCATGCCGGCATCAATTGCGGCACTAATGTTCGCAGACTGGACGATCTATTATCCTGTGCTGAATTTCATGAATATCTATAGCTATGTATGGCATGGGCTTCTAATTCTATATCCAATACTTTTGATCAAACGTAAAGAAATTAATCCGTCAATCAGGCATATTCATTATTGCCTGTTGTTCTTATGTGTGGTTGTTCCGCCAATTTATGCTTTTGATAAGCATTTTGAGTGCAACTATTTCTTTGTGAACTGGCCTGTGCCAAACAGTCCACTTTCTTGGATGGCTTCATTTATGGGCACTCCCGGATACCTTCTTGGCTATGCAGGACTGACCATTGCTGTGATTTTGATCTTGTACCTAGGGGTAGAACTGAAGAGAATAACAAGATAAGAAATTGTGATGATTTGCGGCAATATATCAAAATGACATGATATATTGCCGCAAAAAGTTTGATATATTACCGTGAAAAATGATATATTGCGGCAAAATATCCTCCAAAACTCGATATATTGCCGCAATATATTTATAATAGTAGTAGAATGTATCGTAAAAACGTCTACTTATTTTGGAGAATATATGAAAACTAGCAAAGAAATCGCAATTGAATGGGGAATATCCGAACGTACAGTTTCATATTTGTGCAATAGAGGCAAGATTCCTGGTGCGTATAAAGAAGGTAGAATCTGGCAGATTCCAGATGATGTTGTTAAGCCGGAAGATAGCAGAGTTAAAACAGGGGAGTACAGGAAAAGTGATAACAAAGCCGTTCTTGTACCAAACACTGATAATTCCACCGCGCCTAATGCTACTATGTCCAGAAAGCCTCTTCCCATCGGAATTTCTGACTACGTTCGTGCTCAATCCGAATACTATTATGTTGATAAAACTTTGCTTATCAAGGATTTTCTCGACAAAAAGCCCTTGGTTTCACGGTTCACCAGACCTAGAAGATTTGGAAAAACTCTCAACATGGATATGCTCAGGGTTTTCTTTGAAATGTCAGAAGAAGACACCAGCATATATTTCAAAGATAAGAGAATATGGGCCTGTGGAGAAGAATATACGAGACATCAGGGTAAATACCCAGTTATATTCTTATCTTTCAAAGATGTAAAGTTTGATTCTTGGGAAGCTACTTTATCAAAATTGTCAGCTCTCCTTCAGACTGAATATGGCAGGCATGACAAGCTGGTTGATAGTCCTAAATTGGCGGATTATGAAAAGGCTTATTACAACAAGATAGTAAATGGCTCTGCAAACGAGGTGGAACTATCCGCAGCTTTGGAGAATCTTTCCAGAATGTTATATAAGCACTACGAAACGAATGCCATAATAATCGTAGATGAGTATGATACGCCAATTCAGGAAGGCTATTCAAAAAACTTCTATGACGAAATAATAGGCTTTATGCGTAATCTGTTTTCCGGAGGATTCAAAGATAACAAGTATCTTGCATATGGCTTCCTTACAGGAATTCTTCGCATAGCTCAGGAGAGTATTTTCAGCGGGCTCAATAACCTTTCGGTCAATACCGTACTGGACGATGATTTCGAAAGCTTCTTTGGATTTACCTACCCAGAAGTACATCAGATGCTGGAATACTATGGATGTACTCATAAGGAAAAAGAGCTGCAGCAATGGTACGATGGATATATTTTTGGTAATCAGGAAATCTATAACCCATGGTCTGTTATCAATTACATATCAAAAGATTGTAATCCCCAGGCATACTGGGTTAATGCGGGTAGAAATGAAATCATAGAAGATGTTATGAAGGTATCTTCTGATGATGTTTATGAAAGACTACTTGCTTTAATGCAGGGTGAAAGAGTGGTGGCAAGGATCAACCAGACTACTGTTTACAGATCCCTGTCTGATGACCCTGCAAATATATACAGTATACTTCTGGTTGCAGGTTATTTAAAACCAGTAAAAAAACAGCTACAGGCAGATGGAAGTTATATGTGTGAAATAGCAATTCCAAATAACGAAATCTTTGCAGTCTATAAGAGCGAGATTTTGTCATACTATACAACAATTGGAGTTATCAAAGATGCTACTTCCAATATTATCGCAGAGAGTCTTTATTCAAATGATAAAGACAGACTCCAGAAGGCAGTTGGCGAATACATGACCAAATCTATAAGCTTCTACGATGCCGGAGCAGAAGGATTTTATCATGGACTTGTTCTTGGCCTGATTGCACTAATGGATAACCAGTACAAGATCAAATCAAATCGTGAGTCTGGAGATGGTAGATATGATGTCAGTCTTTTCCCAAAAGATAAAAATAATGCTGGGATAATAATAGAAATAAAATGGGAAAAAGATATGGATCAAAGCGCATTATCTAAACTCGCTGATAAAGCTCTGAAACAAATAGATGACAAGCACTATGACTCTGAAATGGTACAGGCTGGGATTCATGATATCATCAAGCTGGGTATGGCATTTTCCGGAAAAGAAGTAGCGATAAAAGCAAGGTGAACACTAAGAATAAAACTATTACATTGGATGAATAATCCACTGAATAATTGATTCAAATTTGCCGATAAATAAATGTAACATTATGTTTGCACATTTTTATCGGAGAGAGCTTATGAGTCTACAGGAAAAGCACTATCAGGAAAGTAATCTTCTTGCGTTCAAATTTTCATGTATCATTCAGTTTTTTGAAATCTTATCAACTGTTCTGTACCAAGGTGGGCGTGTTGGATTTGTTAACACGGCGATAATGCTTGTAATGCAGGGAATCATTTTTGTTGCTAGTGTAGCCTTCTTTATAATGTTTAAAGGGAAGACGCGTGGCAAATATCTGATGCTTGGATGTCTGGCGGCCGGATATCTGGTAGTAATGCTTGGATCCGTTCACATTACTTATATATGGGCATTTGGACCGGCTCTGGTGATATTGTCCTTGCTTTATGCTGATCTGGCACTTACCCTTGTTACGTCCATATTTACGATAGCTATAAATTTCCTGTATATTCCTTTGTTTTCTACATATTCTACTGAGTATGCAGACAGAATCTATGCTGTACTGACAGATGCTGTTTTCATGATCCTGTTGTCACTCATGGGTATTTTCTATTCAAGGCTTAATAAGAAACAGAACAAGGAATCCTTAGATGAGATAGAAGAAGCTTCAAAACAGCAGCAAAAAGATGCAGAGGTCATCAAAAATATAGGCATCAAGATTGGAGAAAAACTTGAAGATGCCAATGATGCCATGGAATCACTTTCTGATAAAGTTACGTCCAGCGCATCAGCTTCTGAGGAAATCTCTACAGCGATAACCCATACCGCAGAAGCAATACAGACTCAGACAGAGATGAACTCCCATATCACTAAATCTCTCGAAGATATAGCTCATCAGTCAAGAGCTATGCGCAGAAATGCCGATGAAGTTAAAGAAGATATAAACGAAGGTAACAGCCTTGTTAAGACCCTTAATAATAAGTCAAAAGAATCTTCTGTTATCAATGCTGAGACAGCAGAGATGACTTCTAATCTGCAGCAGTCAGCCGGTATGGTAAAAGAGATCGTAAGTACGATCCTCAGTATTTCAGGTCAGACCAATCTTCTTGCATTAAATGCTTCTATCGAAGCTGCAAGAGCCGGAGAAGCCGGAAAAGGCTTTGCTGTTGTTGCTGATGAGATCAGAGCTCTTTCTGAGAATACTAAGGCTTCGGCAGAGCAGATAGCTGCTACTATTGACGACCTCCTCCAAAAGGTTAATACAGCATCTGCAAATATGCAAAAGAGTGTTGACTCTGCTAATGAGCAGAGCGAGATCATTACTGAAACAGGTGAGAAGTTCGAAGTCATCCTCAACAAGGTTACAGATCTTACCTCAAGAGCCGGCAAGATCTCAGACAATGTCGATGCCTGCGTAGATGCCAATACAAAGGTTATGGATGCAATCAGTAACCTTTCTGCTACTTCAGAAGAGGTTGCTGCATCAGCCCAGTCTAGTATTGAGATAAGTCAGGATTGTAAAAATGATATGTCTACTACCAAGGGGCTTTTGGATGATATCCTGAAGATAAGCCGAAGTGGAAGGAAGTAAATCAATAGAAGTAATAATATAAAAAACTATTTTTCCATGAATATATAATTATATAAAATCAGATTCAAGTAAAGCGGTTTCCTGCCATAATTGGTTGTAAGCCGCTTATTTTCTGTTGATTCAGCATTCCTTATGATGTAGTATAATAATACTGTTCTCCACTTATTCACTGAATATATATCTAAAGTAAATTTTGGATTAGTAATAATTTTCTGGAATAAAGTGACATAAACTTATGGAAAAGTATACTTATAGTATTTTTATAATAGAAGACGACGTTAATATTGGAGATATGCTTGAGGAGGCACTTGGGCTTGAAGGATATGAAGTAACAAGAGCTTACTCAGGTACAGAAGCTCTTTTGCTATTAGAAAGGAAAAATCCTGATCTGGTACTTCTGGACCTTATGCTCCCGGGATTATCGGGAGAAGAGCTTATTGGTAAGCTACAGGGGATTCCTGTAATAGTTATGAGCGCCAAATCAGATCTTAGAAGCAAGATAAGCTTATTAAAGGAAGGGGCATGCGACTATGTCACCAAGCCTTTTATCTTGGCTGAACTAATAGCAAGGATTGAAGCCCATCTTCGCCTTGCGGGTGTATCAAAAGGAAGCACTAATAGAAGTGTTGAAGATGAAAGCGTTATAAAAGTAGGCGATGTTGCACTTAACACTTCTCTTAATGTTGTGACAATTGGCGGGCAGGAGACTAATCTTACAAGAACGGAAGCTGCTATTTTAGGTCTTCTAATGTCCAATTCAGGCAGACCCCTTGGACGTAGCACTATCCTTGACAGGATAAGTGAAGATACACCTGACTGTACCGAGAGATCTTTAAAACAGCATATAAGCAACATCCGTAAGAAACTCCAGCTTATGGATAACCAAAATCATATAGATGCTATTTATGGTATTGGTTTCCAGTTTCATACTTAAGAAGATCATTTCAAAAGTAAAAAGATAAAGATTTTAATCTTGACCAAATCTTGACCTTTTCTATACCACTTTCTTGACCGGAGAGTGGTATTTTCTTTTGAGTAGGAACCAAGCAGGGTTTCAAGTTATGACAGACTTGATCCTGCAGGTAATAAAGCAACAATCAATTCAACAAGAGGGCTATAAAGATGGAATATGTATTTAAAGCAAAGAACTTAAGTAAAAGATATGGAAAATTCGATGCACTTTCAGGAGTAAACCTTGAAATACCCAAAGGTGCAATATATGGATTTGTTGGTAAAAACGGAGCCGGCAAAACAACTCTTATAAGACTTATGTGCGGTCTACAGACTCCTACAGATGGATCATATGAGATCATGGGAGCAGAACTTGGTTCTAAAGAGATCATTAAGATGAGACACAGAATGGGAGCTGTTGTTGAATCTCCCGCCATCTACAAGGATATGACAGCAAGAGATAACCTTGTTCAGCAGTGCCTTATGCTGGGTCTTCCTGATTATGACAACGTTGACGATATTCTTAAGCTTGTAGGCTTATCTGATACTGGTAAGAAAAAAGCAAGAAGCTTTTCCCTTGGTATGCGCCAGCGTCTTGGAATCGGAGTTGCTCTTTGCGGAGATCCTGATTTTATCATCCTTGACGAGCCTATCAATGGTCTTGATCCTCAGGGTATCATCGAGATAAGAGAGCTTATCCTTAAGCTTAACAAAGAAAGGGGAATCACCTTCCTAATCTCAAGCCACATCCTTGATGAACTTGCCAAGATCTCAACTAACTACGGCTTCATTGATCACGGCCACATCGTTCGTCAGATGAGCGCAGAAGAGCTTAAGCAGGAATGCAGAAAGTCACTGCGCATGAAAGTAAGCGATGTTAGTCTTCTTTCCAAGGTCATGGATGAAAAGAATGTTGAGTACAAGGTAATTGATGGAAATACAGCTGATGTTTATGCAGAGCTTAATTTCTCAGATGTAGCCAGAGATTTCGAAAAGGTTGGCTGCAACATCATCAAGATGGAAGAGCGAGATGAGAGTCTTGAAGCCTTTTATCTTTCACTTTTAGGAGGCGGGGACAATGCTCAGAAATCTGTATGCTGATGCCAGAAAAACTCTTTACTGCAAAGGCTTTCACATAGGTCTTGCCCTTTTGGTTGCCTATCTTATCATAAACGGCATCTATAATCTTATACTATGCAAGATATTTGGCGGCTACATAATAGCTGAGGAGCTGATATTTTCTTTTAACGGAGTAGCGATATTCTGGATCACAGCTTCGACTCTGATCATATCAGACAGGGACTTTGCTGACGGATGTATCCGTAACAAGCTCATATCCGGAGTTACAAGAACTGACACCTTTATCTCTGCTGTATTTGGCGGAATGCTTCAGGGAGTGATTTATTCCCTCGTAGCTTTTGTGGGCTCATATCTTATTTCACTTGTGATGAGCAAAGGTTTTTTTGACTATACTGCTCCTGAAACAGCAGGATTTTTCCTTGTAACAGTAATGACATGTATAGCAATAGGCGCATTTTCCACAACTTTGGTAATGGTATTTGGCGGAAGCAAGATCGTATACGTCGTTGGACTTACCCTTGCCTTTGGAATGTCTCTGCTGACTGCAGATGTGTTAGATAAGCTGTATCCGGGCACTGGATACTGCAAACTCACAGGCGCCAAGCTTGCAATTTACACCTTTATAGATAAATTCGTGCCTTATTCGTACCTTGCAGCCATGCCACATCACTCATTCAGATACTACCTGACTGGATGTGCAGGACTTACCATTATATCTATCGTAACCGGACTTATTATTTTTGGAAAAAAAGAAATCAAGTAATCATTGGAGAATAGTTATGACCAACTTATATAAAAGCAATATGCGTAGATTCTTTAAAAACATCGTCTTTGTCGGTGGATGTATCTTAGCATTTCTTATTACTTTATGTATATCAAGTAACATTTTTAATATTGCTATTTATCAGCTGTTCGGAGCTGAGACCATGGTTCTTTTCCTTGGAATAGCAATGATCATCTTCGCAACAATATTTGTTCCCTTATTTACTAATGGCGAATACCGTGACGGAGTTATCAGAAACAAGATAGTAGCTGGATTTTCAAACTCTGAGATCTACTTCAGCCACCTCTTTGCACATATGACAGGTGCTATGATCATGTTCCTTTGCTATCTTGCAGGTGGAATCCTTGGTGGAGCCCGTTTTAACGGCACAGAGCTTCTTGGCCTTACAATATTCCTCTTTGCACTTTGGGCTTATATCTCAGTTCTGATGCTTATTTCCTTCAGAATTCAGAATGTCATTGCTGTTGTTATCCTGGCTTTTGCTATTCTTAACATCAACTGGTACTTCATGCTTATGGGTAACGCTTTTATGATGCTTTCAAGAGGTGCTACAAGATTCTTTTTCTCAGTACTATACAACGTTTTTGTTGTTGGCCAGTGGTTTACACATACAGGCTTTTGCGATGAATACGCTAATCCAGGCAATGGCATACAGATCCTTCTTTCTCTTGCCATTATGGCTTTAATGGTACTTGTTGCAAATCTTGGCCTAAAGAAAAGACAGCTTAAATGAGGAGTGAATACTGTGAAAAAATATAGAACCGGCCTTTTAGTTCTTTTGGCCATAATAATTGTATTTATTGGAAGTCTTTCTTTTGTCAGCTTCTCAGGAGCTTTTAGTTCTGACAAAAAAATCGATGGAATAGAAGATGTAGCAATTAAATTCGACGACTTTGAGATTCCTAAGGACGTTAAGGTTGTAGGCATTGGAGAAGCAACCCACGGCAATAAAGAACTTCAGATCATAAAAAGAGAGATCCTTGAAAAAGTAGTAAATAATGGAGATGGACGAGCTATTGCTTTTGAGATATCAGTCGGTGAGGGTCTTATGCTCAACGATGCCATCCATGATCCAGATTCAGACCTTGTTGCAGCTGTTGGCGACCAGACCTATCCTTTGTATGACACACAGCAGATCGTAGATCTTTTACAGTATATGAAGGATTACAACATGACAGTGCCTTACGAAGAGTCGTTGATGTTCTACGGCGTAGACATGCAGGATAAATACACAGGAGTTTATTATCTGCAGGAGCTTATCAAGAAGGGTACAGATCTTTTGTCAAAAGAAGAGCAGGATGTGATCAGCTCTATCGAGCTTTCAGATTTTAATCAGAGCATTGAAAAAAGAGACTTCTATCAGGGCGTTTATGACAGACTTTCTGCTTCAGATAACTTAAAGCAGAAGCAGCTTGCCCTTGTATTCGAGATGATCCTTGAAAGAATTGACTCACCTGATCTTGAAACAGAGACCAAAGAGTTTGGTGATAACAGAGATTATTGTATGGGCAAGAACCTTATGAGCTGCTGGACTCTTGAAGATTACAGAGGCTATTCACAGATCGTTATCACAGGACATAATGCCCATGTTATGAAGGGCTCTGCAAGTTGTATTTATGACGAAGATGACCTTACAATGGGAGATTACATTGACAGACTTTCAGGTGGCAGTTACTTCTGCATAGGAACAGACTATTACAACGCTGTAGTTGATATCCATGTAGCAGGTACTTACGACGATAAGTACGAAAGAACTACAATTTCAACTTGCAGTGAGAACACACTTGCATATCAGGCAAAGTTCATGGAAGATGGCAGATTTTGTCTTGATTTCTCCAAGATTACAGATGAGAATAGTAAGGTGTACGATATAATCAATAACTACAATTTCATGGGAATTGTTGGTGAAGGCTATAGCCCTTCACAGGACCTTTATAAGGGCGAGCGCATGAAGGTTATAGCTACAGAGAAATTTGACGCAGTTATTTATTTCTACTCGATCACACCTATTAAGACAATACATTATTGAATCAAAGATTTAATAATGCAGTAATCAAGTATTACTAAATATCACCTTCCAAGGAGCAATTAATGACATACCTGTTATGTTTAAGCGTTCTTGTAAATATATTACTGATAATAAGGATTATATTTATAAGATATTCAATCAAACAACTTCGAATAGAATACGATGAAAGGGCAACGCTTAGGAGCAACACGCTTATCAGAGTATCCAGCATAGATCCGCTGATCATGGCTCTTGCAAGTTCGATGAATAAGACGCTTAAGCTGTTAAGGGAAGCCTATAACAGGTATGAACATGGCGACATGGAGATAAAGGCTGCGATCACCAATATCTCTCATGATATAAGGACGCCCCTTACGGCTATCAGCGGCTATCTTGAACTTGCCAAAAAGCAGGACAAGAGCCCCGAACTTAGTAAGTATCTCGAAATAATCGAAGGCCGTACTGAGCATATGAAAAAGCTCACAGAAGAGCTCTTTGAGTATTCTGTAATAACTGGGGGCGAGATTACTGAAGAGAAAAAAGCTGTTAACGTAGGCCAGGTGCTTGAAGACTGCATAATGGACTATTATGCAGCACTTAGTGCAAGGGGTATAACTCCTGAAGTAAACATAACTGAAGAAAAGATCGTAAGAAATCTTTATCCAACTTATGTAGAAAGAATTATAAATAATCTCATGAGCAATGCTCTTAAATACAGCGACGGCGACCTTTATATATCTCTTTCCGATGAAGGAGAATTAAGATTTGCCAATTCAGCTGCCAAGCTTTCATCTGTAGACGTTAATAAGCTTTTCGACAGGTTCTTTAGTGTAGAGAACGCAAAAAGGGGTTCTACAGGTCTTGGACTATCCATAGTCAAGGTCTTCGCTGACCGAATGGACTGTCCTATAAACGCAAATTATGAAGATGGAAAACTTGCAATAAGTGTTTCTTTTTAAATCAAAATTGTACAGTACAGGGATGCCAAAAGCGCACCTGTACTGTATTTTTATGCCTTGGTGGACATTTGTTGGACATGGGTATTTATACTACAGTTTGTAAAGTGATTGAAAACAAATTCAAATGATACTTAATACAAATGAAAGGGAGATTATTATGAAAAGAAACAATGTAGTAAACACAATGATTTTTGCTCTTACAACAATGATGTCTGTAGTAACTGTCGCTGGATGTGGAAATAGTGCAGCTGATAAGGCCAATAGCCCTGAAGAAAGTTCTGAAGGATTTGTTATAGATGAAAGCCTTGCATCAACACCTAAGACAGATACTGTTGCAACAGGTGATGAGATCGCTGAGCCGCCATATTTTACAAAAGGTGTATATGCTAACTATGCAAGAGAAGCAGAGAATCCACCGAAGACATATTTTTATGTATTTAACACAGAGGATTACGGCTATACAGCAGATGGAGAAAATGACGATATAGGTCTTCCGTTCGATATAACCCAGGAAGAGGGCAAGGTTCTTTTTTCATTCGGTGGTCAGGATGGCGCTGAAGATACTCTGATCATTACTGGTGCAGAGGGCGGCTTTGTATATGGATATTTTGAGGATATTCCGGAGCGCGAGCTTGTGTTTGAGCTTGTAAATGGCGCAGAAGCTGATGGTTTCAGTGCTGTGAATTATCTTAATGCAGCAAGCGGCGAAGATCTTGTTTACAACGATGCAAACGGATGGAGCGTAAAATATGATCCTTCCTGCATTGAAGTAAGCGGCGGAGGCCCTGCAACATTTTTCGTATATACAGGCGAATGTGCAGGAACCAGCATGATATCTGTTACATACGATGTTGATATGGATGCAGAAGCTAAGGCTCAGGATCTTGCAAAAGCATATGGCGAAGATGCAACTGTAACTGATTGTATTTTCCCAGGAACAGAGGATGTTGAAGGATTCTATGTTAATGCAAATCCTGAACAGATGGGCCCTGGCCTCTATGAGTCTTCATTCATAAGAGAATATATGGGCGGATATCTTATATTCGAGTTCACAACTCATGTATGCGGTGATGATGCGATTGATATTCCTGTAAGTGATGCCCTTGCATCAATCATTGATAGCCTCTCATTTGAATAAAATCAATAGAATTCTGCAATCATAAAGAGCCAATCTTAAGGAGATCTCTTGGAATCTTCTAAAAACAGATGTTATCTATTAGTATAAAAAGACGCATCAAAAGGCACCTTTAGGTACATACTGATAGTAAAGATATAATGCACCAGGTATAGGTGGGATGGCTATGCCTGGTGTTTCTATGATAAAATTTAAATATGGGAATCGATATGAGTAATCCAAATGTTCAGACAATAATCGCGCTCAATATGGCGCTCATATTGCAGCTTGTAGGTGTTGTGACGGCTGTTCTTATCGATCCTTACGTCAAAAAAGAAAACAGACGTAGGGCTTATCTTATTGCGCTTATTGTTGCTTATCTGATCATAGAGCCGCAGATAAGCGAGCCATATGGTCGCGAACTTTTTGGAACCCATGTAGCGTTGGGGTTTACTATAACATCCTGTATCAGTTACATAGTAAGAGTGTTCGTTCTATATCTGTTTATCAGGCTTTCCGGCAACGACTGGGGGCTTAAATATCTTTTTAGTATAGTTCTAATAAATACAATTATCTGTCTGACTCCTTTATTTGCTCCTTGGGTATTTAAGTTTACGGAGACTGGTCGCTGGGTTAGAGGACCGCTTGGTCTGGCTCCGTTTGTAACAAGTTTTATCCTGATATTGTGGCTTGTCATAGGAGCTTTTATCAAATATAGAGGCCTTAGGCGAGCAGAAAGCCTTGTGCCTGCTATAATCGCGATCATTGTCGCAATAGCTGTTTTCATGGACCTGTCACTTACATATAATCCTCCGGTGTCTTTCCTTACTGTGGCGATAACTGAGAGCACGGTATTTTTCTACATCTGGATGCATCTTCAGTTTGTTAGGGAACATGAGGATGCCGTTAAGGCAGAGCAGAGGATCAAGATCATGATATCGCAGATCCAGCCTCACTTTTTGTTCAACGCCCTCTCTACCATTCAGGCGCTGACTGAGACTGACCCTGAGAGAGCTTCTAAAGTAATAGAAGAGTTCGCTGTATATCTGAGGCAGAACATCAATTCTCTCAATCAGGATTCCCTTATCCCTGTGAAAAAAGAAATTGAGCACACCAGAGCCTATTCTGACATAGAGCAGGTCAGATTCCCGTCTATACGTATTGAATATGATATAGCTGATGAGAACTTTCTCATTCCGCCGCTTACTATTCAGCCAATGGTTGAAAATGCAATCCGTCATGGTGTAAGAGGAAAGAAACACGGCTGGGTATCAGTAAGTACCTATCTGGATGGAGAAACACATGTTATTGTAATCTGCGATAACGGAAAAGGTTTTGATGTAGATAAGATGATGGAAGCTACTGAAAAAGGTGATCATATAGGTGTTCGAAACGTAAGAGACAGGATTGAGAGTATGACTGGTGGAACCTTCTCCTTGGAAAGTGTGGTAGGAGAGGGCACGACTATTACTATTAGAATACCTGTCAGAGCGGATGATGTTGAATTCGAATAAAAAATGAATTTAAATTATAGAAATACGCATTCACTGTGTATTTTGTGAGTTGATGAATTGGTGGATAATAAAGCCTTAGTTACATGATTATTGAATCTATGATTTACGGATATAAATGGGTGATAATTGATGAATGCTATATGTGTTGACGATGAGGCATTGATCCTTACAAGGACAGTTAATCTGGTAAAGAAAACTAAATTATTTGAAAATGTTGAGTCGTTCATGGACCCATATGATGCTATAGATTATCTGGATTCGGCTTCTGTAACGCTTGCACTCCTTGATATAGATATGCCTCAAATGGGTGGACTGGAGCTTGCTCAAAAACTTAAGGAGAAGAATCCGGATATCAAAGTGATCTTTTTGACAGGATATTCTGAATATGCAGTTGATGCTTACGCTCTGCATGCTACAGGATATCTTCTTAAGCCTATAAGCTATGATAAGCTTGTGTCTGAGCTTGAATATGCTTTGCAGACAGCAGGATCTGCTACAGAATCAGGCACTAAATCTAAAGATGTGCCAAGAGTTAAAGTAGAAACTTTCGGATATTTCAATATCCTTGTAGACGGCAAGCTTGTAGCCTTTAAACGCAATAAGGCCAAAGAACTGATCGCATGCCTTGTTGACCGCCGCGGACAGTTTGTCTCCAGAAAAGATATTTTTTATATATTGTGGGAAGATGATGACTACGACAGAGCAAAGCAGAAGTATCTTGACACTATAATACGAAGCCTTAAAGATACGCTTGAAGAGTACGGTATCTCAGATATTTTTGAGATCGAAAGCGGCCAGATGCGAATAGTAGCCGACAAGATCGATTGCGACCTCTTTAAATTTCTTAATAAAGATAAAGCTGCTATGAACAGCTTTACGGGAGAGTACATGAGCTCCTATACCTGGGCCAGCGAAACAGAAGGGTATCTAACAGAGATGATGGAGATTTGATCTTCATCATCTTTTTCTATCCCTGCTAGATATAAAACAAAATATTTTTATATGCCTGAAAAGATATGAACTTTAAGAGCCTTTGTAATGCCAGAATAAGTTTGACTTCATAAACCCTTATAATGCTTAGATAGATATAAAGATAGTAGGAATAGACCTATTGTTTCTGTTATGTGATATATCATGGATGTCCATACGATGCCTATTTCGCGACCCATGAGATATACGGTCTGCATCTGTATCGATGCAAAAGAAATAAGGAATACTAAAAGTATTGCCATAGATGATAATTTTAAGAAACGATCATTTAAAAAGATTCCCGTCATAACAACGCCCAGTAGGATGGCGGAGAGAATTTCAATATACTTAAATCCGTGGGTCATGTTGTAAAGCATTACGAATGTCCCGTCTGTCATGCCTTCTCCAAGAGAAAGAGCATCCATCAGAATTCCAATAAATCTCCTGTACATGATCGAAGTGAAAACGTAGATGAGTTCGGCCCCTACAAAAATAACAGCCCAAAGCTGAAAGAGTCTGTTTATCGAGGATATAGATAGGGAAGCAAGCTTATCTCCAAGATATTCTTTCTGAAGATTCTCCATGTCTTTTCTGTCATCTTTTTCAACCAGGCTTAAATAGTGATTTAGTTTCTTATATGCGTGAAAGAATATCAGTGTGATTATGACTATCTGTAAGGCTGATACAGCCAACTGAGAGCGCCACAACACGATATCAAGCATGTCAGGAGTTAACGAATTGTTACTTTTTACAACAAAACGTATAACGCCTTCACAGAGTGCTGCAATTATTTTGGTGATTGCAGTCAACAGTATGGCATTGGATAATATGTGTTTTTTGATGTTTATATACATGGATGCTCCCTTGAATAGTATTTAATTAATCTTACCATATTTGAATTTTATACTGAAGTTGCCAGGGAGTAGTGCCAGGGTTGTCCATTTTCATAAATGATGCCAATAAATGATCTTTCGGGAGTCCGATTTTTCGGGCTCCCTTTTTTGTACATTGGCAACCTTGATGTAAAAGTTTTTCACTCAGCTTGCCATTTATGGTCGATTTTTCATGGAGTTTGCCAACGAAAGGAGATTTTACATGAGTTTTGCCAATGATGGGCGAAATCAGGACTTCATGAGCCAGTAGAACTCGTGTATTCCGACAGATTTCTGAGGATACAGTTTAAAGAAAAGAAGGACTGAATATTTATTTGCTTTTTTCGAGTAAAACAGTATTTTGTTATATGTGCAGAAAAAGCATATCATCGGTTATATCGGAACATAATTATTGGAAAAAATATACCGGTCTTACCATTATGATTACAATGGTAAGACCTCTTTGTTTTATGGTGAAATATGTTTTGCCCGGTATTCCTTTGGAGTCATATGATACTGTTTTTCGAATAGAGAGTAAAAATGTGTCCGGTTGGAGAATTGCAGGTTCTGTGCAATTGAAGAGATGGATTCCTTTGTGTTTACAAGATCCATTGCTGCTTTTCGCAAGCAGAAGGTCATTCCATAGTCGTAAAGGCACATACCTGTAAATTTATTCACTATTCTATTAAGGTAATCTCCGCTGTAATTAAGTACTTTCTCAAGCTCTGAACGGGTTACTCGTCCATTTCTTTCCGTCATAAGGTGTTCGACACGGCTAAACAGGAGCTGATCATTTCCCATACCCATTTCTACTTCGGTGCAGTGGTAATTGTCTGTGCTTGAAATAAAGTAAAGCAGTTCAGATAACAGGCTTCTCATCTTATATGAAGATCCAAAGTGAGGAAACATCATTGTGTTCAGCATTTCGGTTGAAAGATTCTTTAACTGCTCAAAGCCGGTAGCCTTTGCGAAAGCGGGTATCATATCCAGATATGCTTTCCGATCAGGATTATCGAGATCTGAAATGATAAAACTGTATAGGTTGCTCTTCATAAAATCCTTTTCAGAATGAAAAGAAGAGTGTTCTGCAACCGTTAACAGTTCACCAATCATACTGGTTGACAGTCCTACGAACAGGATGCTTGACTCTGTATCAAAATTTTCTGCATGTCGTATGCCTCTATTTATGAGACAGCATGTGCCGGCAGGGTATTTGTAGTCTATATCTTCTATGCGCTGCGTCACAGTTCCACTCAGAACTATCATGATTTCGTAATAATCGTGGAAATGAAGGGGATGATCATGAAATGCTTTGTCATGGCCTTGAAAAGAATCCCTGGCGTAAAAGGATTCATCTTCTGAAAATGTTATTGAGTTCATATAATCATCTTCTTCGGTACCGCTACAGAATTCATATGTGATCTGGTAGGGCAGCTTTAACTGATAATAGTTTGAATCGCTGCCAGTATTTATGCTGAATGACGCGTTTGGTTTTGCACTTGTTATATAGTCTTTGGATACTTCTCTTAACATAATTGTCTCCTAATCATTCCCATATATGTTACAAATTTTACCACCAAAGTCGTTTCGTGTCATTGTTTGTCCTTTTGACGAACGATAAAATCAAAACATATCAAAGAGCTTGAAACGCTGATATTACTGAATTTAGGAGGAGTTTGACCATGGGGAGAGGAGAATATCTGATTAAGAATCTGAAACGGCATTGGATGTTATTGCTGATGCTTTTACCGGCACTCATATATGTCATAGTTTTCAGCTACATCCCAATGACTGGCATAGTTATGGCGTTTAAGAAGTATCAATATAATGGGGGCATATACTTTTCACCATGGAATGGGCTGAGTAATTTCAAGGCACTCTTTATATCAGGAAAACTTCTGCAGGTAACAAGGAACACGCTTTTGTACAATGTAGCATTCATCTTTTTTGGAGTTGTATTCGAAATGGGAAGCGCCATCCTTCTGAATGAGATCATCAACAAACTGTTTAAGAAGACGGTGCAGTCCCTTATGTTTCTTCCATACTTCATCAGCTGGGTTGTGGCAGGAGCAATAATCTATAACGTCTTTAACTACGAGCGCGGCGTATTCAACAATATCGTAACATCTTTTGGAGGAACGCCTTTTGACATTTATAACACGCCGGGGGCATGGCCCTTTGTCCTGATATTCCTTAAGCTGTGGAAGCAGACAGGATATGGATCAGTAGTATATCTCGCAGCAATTACAGGAATGGATCAGGAAATGTTTGAAGCTGCATCAATCGATGGTGCTTCTGCATGGCAGAAGATCAAATACCTTACAATTCCTTCCCTCCGTCCCACGATGATGATCCTGGTACTTCTTGGTATCGGAAACATCTTCCGCGGTGATTTCGGGTTGTTCTACCAGACCGTAAAGAGCAGCGCACTCCTTCAGCCGATGACTGATGTTATCGACACCTATGTCTTCCGGTTGCTCATAGACAATGGAAATGTAGGAGTGTCTGCAGCGGCTGGACTGTACCAGTCAGTTCTTTGCTTTATCACGATTATGGTATGCAATAAGCTGGTGAAAAAAGCCAATCCGGATTATGCACTTTATTAAGGGAGGTAATAAATGTCTGCTGAAACCATCAGCCTTACCGAAGGCACAATAAATGAAGAACAGAAACTGTCTGATAAGACAGTGATAAGAAAGAAAAAGAAAATAAGCAGCGATCAGCTCTCAGTAAATATTGTGGGGGCAATTGCAGTAGGAATATTCGCACTTATATGTGTGATCCCTTTCTACCTGATAATAGTTGCGTCATTTACCAGTGAAACCTCACTGATAAGAGATGGATATCCTATTTTGCCAAGGCTTTCAGAACTTAGCTTGCAGAGCTACGCATTGTGTTTAAAGAATCCTACAGCGATTCTTAAGGCATATGGGATGACAATAAGCGTTACGGTAATAGGAACTTTTCTTTCTGTGATGCTTGCTACGATGACGGGATATGTACTTAGCAGAAAGGATTTTCCGTGGAGAAACCAGTTTTCGTTTTTCTTCTTCTTCACAACATTGTTTAATGGTGGCCTCGTGCCATGGTACCTGATGTGCACACGTTATCTTAATTTCAAGAACAGTATTGTGGGGCTTATCCTTCCGCTGATGTTCTCCGTGTGGAACATGATCATTGCAAAATCATTTATGACAGGAATTCCTGCAGAGATTTCGGAATCCGCAAAGATAGATGGTGCAAATGACATAACCATATTTGCAAAACTTATATTGCCACTAAGTAAGCCCCTTATCGCAACGCTTTCTCTTTTTGCAGCACTGGCATACTGGAACGATTGGTACAACTGCATGCTGTTTGTGACAAATGAGGATATGTTTACATTGCAGTATTACCTTCAGAGAATCCTTGGAAGCGCAGAAGCGATGAGGATTGTTGCTGAAAAATCAGGTATTGCGCTTCCTTCAATTCCACTTGAGGGAATGAAAATGGCAATGACCATAATTGCGACAGGACCAATAGTACTTCTTTATCCGTTTGTGCAGAGATATTTTGTCAAAGGACTTACCATCGGAGCTGTTAAAGGCTGATATTACGAAACTGAGTGTAACCGGGGAGAGTAATAGAGAATAAAAGGAGGATATTCTAATGAAAAAGAAGGTATTATCAATTGTGCTGAGTATGGCAATGACAGCTAACATCCTTGCAGGATGTGGCTCAGCAGCAGGCAATGCGCAGTCCGGAGCAAACACAGGGGATACAGTCATTGCTGATGAAGCAACAGCAACGGCAGGGGCTGTGTCACTTGAAGGGCTCCCTGCGGCTATAGGAGAAGGTATCGTAAAAGCTACACCAGAAATGTATAAAGATGTGGATCTGTCTAAGCATAAGACTGTAAACATCACACTCATAGGAGATACTCCTACAGCTTGGAGTGATGTCCTTGCTAAAACAAATGAGTATCTTGAGCCATTTAATACTGATGTTGAGGTGAGTTTTTTAAGCTGGTCAGATTATCAGCAGATGTATTCACTTACACTTACAGGCGGGCAGGTTGACCTTATCTTTACTGCACCATGGTGCTTTATGTATACGGAAGCTGCAAAGGGATCTTTCTATGTTCTTGATAATGCCTTTGTAGCAAAGAACATGCCACTTACAAATAAATATCAGGCACCGGAAAGCTGGGATGAAACTACTATTTCAGGTCAGATGATAGCTGTTCCGTCAAACCAGGCTTCTCCAATGGGAAAGATTGTTGCTATAAGACAGGATCTTGCAGATAAATATGGAATCAGTTCTCTTAATAACTGGAACGACTATATGAATTTTGTAAAGACCATCGCTGAAAAAGAGACACCTGAAAGCGGTATCTATGCTCTTGCAGCTGCCGGTGACAATAACGAGCTTTGGGATGTTTACAGACAGCAGGAGGATACATTCCTTGCTCTGGACAGTGATTACTTTGATCTTATCTACAATTATAAAAAAGGTGAATTACCTGATGCTTCAGATATAAAGCTTGTTTATGAGACAGATCTTTTCAAAGAATATGCAAAAGATATGAAAGAACTTGCAGATGCTGGGGCATGGAGCAGAAGTGCACTTACAAATACGGTTACAGATGATGATGCATTCGGAAATCTTCAGGGCGCGTCAATCGCATGGAATACATCAGTATTTACCTACATCGAGCAGGCAGAGCAGACAGATGGCGTTGTAGGAGCAGCATATGATCTTACAAAGAACAACCTTGTGGGCTGTGAGAATTATTCAAATAATGACATGGCAATAGCTGCAGGAAGTGCTGACCCTGCAAGAGCTGCTATGGTACTTGATATTTTAAAGTGCGATACATATATAAATCATCTCTGGATACTTGGTGTTGAAGGCGAGCACTATACTGTAAATGACGCCGGAGAGTATACAGAAACAGATAAGGCAGGCGACTTTCCAGCATATGCAATATCTGCATCATGGGCTATCAAAAATGGAGACCTTAAAGAAGCTGGCGAAGACCCAAGAGCAACAGAAGTAACTGACAGCTGGGAAGAGAGAGTAGTAAGTAATCCTACAGTAACATTTGTTTTTGACGATTCAAATGTGGCAGATTATAAAGCTGCGGTAGGCACAGTACTTAAGGATTACGTTCCAATGCTTGAGCTTGGGCTTGTAGATGACGTTGATGCCACAATAGAAAAGATGATCAAGGAATGCTATGACTCCGGACTGCAGAATGTTCTTGATGAATTTGATGCTCAGTACGAGGCATGGAAAGCAACAAGATAAGATAAAAATGGGAAAAGCCGCTGTTAGATGCGGCTTTTCCAAATATAAAACATAAGGGATTATGCGTGATGAAAACTAAGTTTGCATATGGAGCAGACCTTGGCTGGATGACACAGCTTGAGGACATGGGCTTTAAATGGATAAATGAAAAAGGAAAGACGGTATCATGCCTTGAAGCGGTCAAAGAGAAAGGGGCAGATTCAGTGAGATTCAGGATATTTGTAAACCCTCCTGAGAAAAGCTTTGTAGAAGAAAAAGACGGTACAATGGTAATGCTGGGGTACTGCGATGCCAAAAGAGTAGTGGAGGCAGCAAAGAGGGCAAAGCAGGCAGGTATGCGGATAATGCTGGACTTTCATTATTCTGATGAATTTGCGGATCCAAAGAAACAGTACATTCCTAAAGAATGGGAAGGTCTGTCTCATGAAGATCTTTGCCAAAAGGTAAGTGAGCATACAGAATATGTTCTTGGGATCATGAAAGAGCAGGATATATACCCTGAGTGGGTTCAGGTGGGCAATGAAATAAACCCCGGAATGATGCACCCCATGGGAGATTTAGAAAATCACCCGTTCCAGCTTGTTGAGTATATAAACAGCGGCTACCTCGCTGTAAAGAATGTATTCCCAGACTGCAAGGTTGTTCTTCATCTGGCAAGCGGTCAACATCCAAACTGGGTAATGCCGTTTTTGGAAAACTTCTTTGAAAATGGTGGGATGACTGATGTTCTTGGTTTTTCCGATTATCCTTACTGGTGCGATCTCATAAACAAAGAAACTCCGGAAGAAAATGTTGATTCAAGCATAGACAATTGGACAAGGTGCTTGGATATGTACAGAAACAGATTCCATAAGCCTGTCATGATTGCTGAGATAGGTGGTCCTGAATACGAAGAGAAAGAAACAAGGCAGCTTATCGGGGACACAATAAGAATGCTAAAGCGTGTGCCTGAGGGTGAGGGGCTTGGGATATTCTACTGGGAACCGGAAGTATGTTCAGAAGTCCTTCCTGATGCGTATCCGCTTGGAGCATCAAAACTCGCTAAGAATTATACCCTTCAGCTAACGGAAGCACTGTCTGCATATAAGGATGCATAAATATGATCGTCATGTGTGAACTACGCAAATGATAATTGAACGTCATTTGAAAATTTAGGTGCACATTTTTTTGATCTAAGTATAAATGTAAAGGTTACCGCATAAAATCTGAGTTTGTAGTACTTATTAATGTCAGGTTTTATGCGGCTTTTTTTATTTTTGGACATTATAATCAGAGAACTGACCATTTTTTTGCATAACTAAGCGGTCACTTCTCGATGTTTTAAAGAAAATATGCACTTAGTCCTGCAGATTGATTTTTCTGTTATAATTTTTAGTGAATTACTTTTTTAACAATGAAGGCTTCAATATCACGCTATCCGGCATGATTTTGTGATAATGGAGCGTTTCCAGGAGCTTCTTATCAACTAGCATTTCCGCCAGTGCGAATGGCGTACAGTTGTTTAACGAAGCTCTTGGATAATTGTTGATGTGGTTCATCATGAGTGTTATATCCGCTTGGGTCAGTCCGGAAAAGCTTGTCCCTTTGGGTATAACATATCTGATGAACTCATGGTTTTTCTCGATCATTCCTTTCTGCCAGGAACAATAAGAATCGCAATAGTATACTTTTGTTTTGATTTCCCCATATCGATCACATTCCAAAGCTAAAGGATTAGAGAATTCTGTGCCTCTGTCTGTGATTATGACCCCGAATATCTTTTTAAATACATCTATTCCTACCTGATCACATAGATCGTTTAACGCATTGATAACGCTTGCCTGAGACTTGTTTGGAAGCAATAAGGCAATCATCAGGTGGCAATTCCTTAACATCAATGTAAGTAGAACGGAGCCTTTCTCATTGGTTCCAATCACTGTATCCATTTCACAGATTGGTACATCTGGATTTTCTGCTATAAAGCTCTTGAAATCAGCATATGTTCNNTCAAAGGTAAAAATATCATGATTTCGACCGTTTCCATGCTTATATCTGGTTTTAAATTTGACCTTTCTTGGTAAGTCAATGTTTCTAGCTGTAAGATAGCATCCGTTAACCAGGTTATAGAGTGTCCTTTCGCAGCATGGTAGCTCATTTGCATGATTATAGAATACGGTGGATATGGATTGCCCGTTAAGCAGAAGAGGAGATACCAGATTGTCGATATCTGCGAGTTCAGAAGGAGAATAAGATATTCCTGTACGAGAATTCTTTAGAGTATCCTCGTATAAAAGCTGGGCACGTTTGGCATGATACTTGAACTTAATATAGCGACATGCGTCATGACCAATACCTATATCAAGCCTGTCACAGCCATTACAAACAAAAGGTGAGTTGACTATCAAATGACACTGTTGTGGGGTAAAATCTTTACATTTATCTGTATGACAAATCCCAACACAATGAGCGCATGTTCTGTTACATGATTCATCACCACNNATACATGTGTACGTTCGCAGCTTTTTTCATGTATACATAGATGGATCTTTGATCGAGCTTCAGATACCTGATATCGATTTCTCTGAATTTCCCTTGCAATAGTTGATCTTGATTTCTTGAGTTTCTTTGCAATCATATTGATAGAAAACTTTTTTTCAAGTAACTCCTCAATACAAATGCGTTCTTGGAATGTAAGGTGTTTATATTGCGACATTGTTGACTACCTCCCATAAAGAAAGTAATCAACCTGCAGGACATAGGCAAATTATCACATAAAAAACACACATAATGCAAAGGTAACTGCATATGTGTGCATTAAGTCCTGCAATAGTGCACTAGGAGATTCAATTATCAGGGAGTAGTCCATGATATTTAACTATTCGCAAAACGCAGCTTTAACGAAAAGTTAAAGTATTAGCTTATTTAACTACTAATATTCTATTTTAAACGCAACAATCCTACAGTAAACGCAACAAAAAGAACTACTGTTGCATTTACTGTAGGATTTCTTTTATTCTTATGATAAATATGTATTTCGGATGATGGTCCTTGGTGTTCATATGATGATCTAGATTATATGAAAGGCAGGTGAAGAAAATGTCTCATATGACATTAGATGACCGTGTATCCATCCAAGAAGGTCTTGATAATAATCTTTCTCCCAGTGCAATTTCCAAAAAAATAGGCAAAGCTCGTTCTACAGTTATTCGGGAAATAACTAAACGTAGAGCTTACAAAGGCAAGCGTTACCCAGGTGCAAAGCCACCCTGTGTACGAAAAAAAGACTGCGTAGTGTTTGGCTTATGCAATAACAAGCGATGTAGCAGCCCCTGCAGAAATTGTCATGCATGCAAAGATATATGTCCTGAATATTTTCCAAATGAGTGTGAAAGGCTTAGCAAATCACCGCATGTATGTAATGGATGCATTAAAGCTCCTTCTTGTAACTATGACAGATATTATTACTATGCTTCATATGCCCATAATTCGTATCAGGACATACTGATAAGCACTAGGGAAGGAATTAATCAGGATCCCGAGTCTCTCCAGTTATTGGATGATATTATCTCCCCTCTCATAAGAAAAGGCCAGTCTCTTTCTCATATATTTGCCAATCACGCTGATGAAATTGGCTGCAGCCGAAGTACTGTTTACAGATATTTAAATGATTCCGTACTTACGGCAAGAAATATTGATTTGCCTAGACGAGTCAAATATAAGGCGCGTAAGACTTCAAATGGTAATAAGCTGACCAAAGAAGAAAAGCTTATGGTTTTATCTAGAAGCTATGAACGCTTCAAGAAATATATGGAACAGAACCCTGATACGGAGGTTGTTGAAATGGATACCGTTGTTGGGCCAATATCTACCAGCAAAGTATTACTTACTCTCCTGTTCAGATCATGCAATCTCATGCTTGTTTTCCTTTTGAAGCAAAAGACTCAGAAGGAGGTTATCTATGCATTAAACTGGCTTTGTGATGAACTAGGAATAGAGTTATTTAAACAGTTATTCCCTGTCATACTAACGGATCGTGGAACGGAATTCTTAAATCCTGAAGCAATTGAATGCGACCGATATGGGGAAATCAAAACAAAGCTGTTCTATTGTGATCCACAATGTGCCTGGCAGAAAGGTGCACTGGAAAAGAACCACGAATTCATAAGGTATATCGTTCCTAAAGGCACTTCCTTTGATGATTTGACTCAGGCCGATATCACTCTGATAACCAATCACATAAATAGCCTCGCACGTGATAAATATCATGGAAAAACGCCGTATCAGTTATCAAAAGTATTAATTGACAACAGGCTCCATGAAATCATGAAGCTTGTTGAAATAAAGCCGGATGAAGTTTTTCTCAAGCCTGCGCTCATCAAAAGACAGCGTAGATAGTTCATCCGTATCCATCTATTAGTTCCAGCTAATAAATGGACTCTTTTGATTATCATATGTCACGTCTCATTCGAAATGCAACAAATAATAATACTAGATTGATGTGTTGCATTTAGTGTGAGAATTTAGATGCCAGACATCTTTTTGTGATGTCTATAATTGAGAATAATCGATGATATAAATAAAAACAACGAGAACCAATATCCGATAAACACTGGTTTTCGTTGCTTTTAGTATAAGAATCATTTATATCAGAATTTGTTGCGTTGACCTTGAAATTTTAGCTAGCTTATTTAACTTTGATATGAATCTGGATATGTCCTTCCTCATCTGTTCCGCCGATACTTCCGACAAGCTCCATATTTTCAAGAACCTTAAGAGCTTCACTGTCTGTAAGGATCTTAGGAGTTGTTACAAAGTCTCCACCTTTATTAACGCCATTATTCTCTATGAAGATTCTGCAATCCTTACCTTCGAAGTCTTTTCCCTGAAGTATATATCTTGCAGATAAAGATCTGAAGTCGCTTCCGACATCCTGCTTTTGTGTATCAACGCCGCCATTAAGGATATCACCATTAAAAATATCACAGTGACAATAGCCGTTAAAAAGAATCATGCAGGCATCGCCGCTGTGCCCCTTAACTTCATTAAATTCTGTGAGAATTACGTCGATTGTGAGAATTTCTGTGCCCGACTGAGCATTTTCAAGTAAATTAGTCAATGATTTTCCCCCATTATGTATGACTTCTTGAATGTAAATTACAGAAACGCGCATTTACTGCGTGTTTCGTGATTCAATGAATCGGTTGGCAATAGAGCCTTCGACGAAGTCGAACTCCATTGGCTCTATTGCTGCATTTTTGAATCTATGATTCAAAAATGTATGACTTTTTGTCACTTCGTTCCAAAAGTCATGTAATACAGACATTATATATTTGTGCAAAGAACAGTGTCAACTTTAGTTCCAATCTGGATTTGAACGATTTAAATAATTGCTTTAAACTTCTTTTTTAGTATATAATTCAATTCGGATTTACTGCATAAGAAAAATATCTCAATAGAATAATTGATATTTTTTAAGTAAATTTTTACCTCAAATCTAATATTTTAAGGTTTTAACGAATTTTTGCACAAAATTATCATAATACAGTATATAATAGTAGTGTGTAATATTAAATAGTGGCTGACTATGTCTAAATTTAATAGGCTTTTTGTTCGATAATCACTAGAAGAAGGCTATATGGCAATGTAGTTCAAACATTTTAATAATAAGGAGATTTATATGAGTATTCGTGGCATCTATACGTCGGTAAACGATATTCGTAAGCGTGTGTTTGCGGAAGTCGCTAAGCTGTCCTACAACTATAAGGATGGCGATCTTTCAGAGATGGAAATGATTCCATACCGTATCATTCCTGGCGAGGAATCCAAGTACAGAGAAAGTGTCTTTCTTGAAAGAGCTATTGTTAAAGAGAGAATGCGTCTTGCCATGGGCTTATCTCTTAGAAGCGCTGCTGAGCATGCACCTGTATCCACAGGAGCTGAAGAATGCGTTAAGCCTGAGAAGTATTATCAGCCACCTCTTATCAACATCATTAAATTCGCTTGTAACAAATGCCCTGACAACGTAGTTACCGTAAGTAACCAGTGTCAGGCTTGTCTCGCACATCCATGTCATGAGGTTTGTCCTCGTGATGCTATCAAATTTGATCACGGTAAATCTGTTATCGATCAGGAAAAATGTATTAAGTGCGGCAGATGTATAGAAGTTTGCCCTTATAATGCTATCATCCGTGTAGAAAGACCTTGTGCTAAGGCTTGCGGCGTTAAGGCCATTAAATCTGATGATCTTGGACGAGCAGAGATCGATTATGATAAGTGCGTAAGCTGCGGAATGTGCCTTGCAAACTGTCCATTTGGTGCTATCGCAGATAAAGCTCAGATATTCCAGGTAATTCAGGCTATTAAGAGCGATACTCCTGTATACGCAGCTATTGCTCCTGCTATCGTAGGCCAGTTTGGACCTGACCTTACTCTTGATAAAATGCGCTATGCATTCAGGGCTCTGGGATTTACAGATGCTGTAGAAGTTGCTATAGGTGCTGACCTTTGTACACTTCAGGAAGCTGATGACTTTATAAAAGAAGTTCCTGAAAAGCTTCCATTCATGGGAACATCCTGCTGTCCTGCATGGTCAGTAATGGCTAAGAAGGAATTCCCGGAACAGGCAAAATGCATATCCATGGCACTTACACCTATGGTTCTTACAGGAAGACTTCTCAAACAGCAGCATCCTGACTGCAAAGTTGCTTTTATCGGACCTTGCGCAGCTAAAAAGCTTGAAGCAAGTAGAAAGTCAGTTCGAAGCGATGTAGACTTTGTTCTTACTTTCGAGGAAGTTATGGGTATGTTCGAGGCTAAAGGCGTTAACTTTGCTGAATTCGAGACTCATAATACAATGCATGGCGGATCCGGAGACGGTAGAGCCTTTGCCATCAGCGGCGGCGTAGCAAATGCCGTAGCAAATGTTATTAAAGAAAGATATCCTGATAGAGACGTTAAGGTTGAAAAAGCTGAAGGTCTTGATAACTGTAAGAAGATGCTTGCTCTTGCTAAAGCAGGCAAATACGACGGCTACCTTCTTGAAGGTATGGCTTGTCCGGGCGGCTGTATAGGCGGTGCCGGAACCGTAATGCCTATTGCCAAGTCCAAAGCTGCTATTCTTCAGAATCAGAAACAGTCTAGTAAGGCTCACTCTTATGAGAGTACATATGAGGAGTGGTTGGAAGAGCTGGCTGAAAGGGATTAAATTTCAGAAATATATATATAAGGAATCTGAAGTAGCTTCGGGTAAGTAATGAATTAAAATGATACAATAGCTTTACGTTACATCGAATAAAAATAATAAAAATTCGCCGGAAATGAACATGTTCACTTCCGGCGAATTTTCATAATATCTTAGATTGATTATCTTAGCTGGATGAAGATGAAGACGATGATGCAGAAGCTGCGGATGCCCTGTCTTTGATCATATGCTGAAGTGTAACAAGGATCGCAACTATGATCTTCTCATACTCTGTTTTGTATATATCTACGCAGTACTTATCATGTATAGAAAGCATTTTTTGTGAAATAACAGCTACTACTTCCCCATTTCCATCATAGATCTCGAAATTAAGTCCAAGGATATTGCCTCTAAGCTGCCATCCAAGGCCTTCAATGTTAGTGATGTCCTTGATTATATGGAATATCTCGTTTGAAAGCTCGAAGTAGGTCCCATCTTCCATGGTTATGTAATGTCTTTCATGGAGTGAGAAGATTTTTTTCTCAACATGAGCAATCCTTCTATCAGCAGAATCAAATATATCTGTCTTATCATGTAGTGAAAAGAACTTGCTCTGGGCACGATACACTACATTCTCCATATTGTCAGTGATATCGATCTTGTGATGAAGCGTGAAAACTTTTGTGCTTGTGAATAATGACTTGGCAGGGGTTCCGAAGTTTGCAACATTGTTGACGTTGGCTTCCTGCCCTGCATCGCGATAACGATGAACCTTAGAAAAAACTCCCATCTAAATACCTCCCATTTACTAATAAAAACTGAATCAAGCGAAACAAAGAACTAAATTTCTATCAGGCTTAAGATAAGTATATTTGCAATTTCTCTTTGTGTAGTTCACAATAATTATGAAGATTTGCAAATATCTTATCTTAGAATTCACCTATAGATTTAAGCGACTTTGAATCTTTAGCAAAAAAATATACTCAAAAAATCTTTATTACAGTATAAATATGATTATTGTTTTCAGCAATATTGAAAAGGAATAAATATACATGAAAATCAGTCTTTTGAACGATTCTTTTCCACCTGTAATTGATGGTGTAGCTAATGTAGTCATGAATTATGCAAGTATCCTCCACGAAATGGAGGGTAATAGCGTTATGGTCGCGACTCCCAAGTACCCAAACACTAACTACTATCAGTATCCGTATCTTGTAATTCCGTATCAGAGCTTTGATACAACCGAGATAATCAAAGGATACAGAGCGGGTAATCCTTTTGCCATAAGGGAATTCCAGGATATGAAGGATTATAATCCTGATATCATCCACTCTCACTGCCCTGTATCTTCTACTGTTCTTGCAAGGCTTCTTCGCCGCGAAACAGGGGCTCCTATTGTTTTTACATATCATACTAAATTTGATGTAGATATAGCGCGTGCTGTAAAAGCTGAACTTGTTCAGAAAGAAGCTATAAACGTCCTTGTTAAGAATATCGAAGCCTGTGATGATGTTTGGGTAGTAAGTAAGGGCGCCGGAGAAAACCTTAAGTCTCTTGGCTACGAAGGCGAATACCGCGTTATGAACAACGGTGTTGATTTTGCCAAAGGAAGAGCTTCTGAAGCCGAGATAGTTGAGGCAACCAAGGACTATGATATTCCGGACAACGTTCCTGTATTTATCTACGTTGGAAGGATCATCAAATACAAGGGGCTTCCTATAATCCTTGATGCCTGCGAGCTTCTTGATAAGGCAGGAATGGACTTCAGAATGGTATTTGTTGGAAGCGGACCAGATGCTGATGAACTAAAAGAAAGAGCTAAGAACCTTGGGAAAAAAGTCATTTTCACAGGTCCTATATATGATAGAAATGTACTTAAAGCGTGGAACACAAGGGCAGACCTTTTCCTGTTCCCGTCTGTTTATGATACTAACGGTCTTGTCGTAAGAGAGGCTGCAGCCTGCGGCCTTGCGAGCGTTCTGATAAAAGACTCCTGTGCTTCAGAAGGCGTAACTGACGGACGAAATGGTTATATCATTGAAGAAAACGCTCAGTCTATGGCAGACCTTATCCAAAGAGTCTGCAAGGACATGGATGCTGTCCATGATGTGGGTCAGCATGCAATGGATGAGATATACATATCCTGGGAAGACAGTGTACATATGGCTTACGAGCGTTACGGAGAAGTTCTGGAACTAAAGGCTGCCGGCAAGCTTGAAGATCACAGAAAGCTTACTGCAAGACTTGAAGATTACTATTCTCTTCTTGAACCATACAAGGATGCCCTGACGCGTTTCCCTTTTGATATTCAGGATGATATTAAGGACTTTTCCCACGGACTTTATCACGGGGTTAAGAACTTTTCAATAAACTCAACCAACAAGGTTAATGATGCTATTGAAAAGTTTTACAATTCATATGACAAGTTTATTTCTGAATTAGATATTGGATCTAAGGATTGGCACTAAATCCATAAAGACTGCTTTCTATTTCGAGGCTATAAGAATATATATGAGGTAGGTGTCAAAAGTTCCTTTTGACACCTTATGACTAACGGATTGTTCCGTTTCTTCGAAACTCTCACAATCCTAAAACATTCGCAAATCCGCACTACGTGCTACTTTGCTCATGTTTTGCGGGTCATAAATTCATATTCGATTTCGAGCAAGCTCGAATCGAAATGACTTTTGACCCTTACGTCATATATATTAGTAGTCGAATTTTATTTATTTCTGATAATAAACCTGATCTAAATAATATGGGGGACGAAAATCATTTTGGAAAATAATAATACAAATGATATAGTCAAAAACAACATAATCAAAGACTTCAGAAGCATGTCCTTCTACCAGATATGGATTAGGAGCTTTGCTGACGGCAATGGTGATGGCATTGGCGATCTTCTTGGCGTTTACAATAAGCTTGACTATCTTAAGTCTCTTGGAGTAGACGGAATCTGGTTTTCACCGCTCTACCCCTCTCCTAATGCTGACTTTGGTTATGATATATCAGACTATTACAACATTCATCCTGATTATGGCGATCTCGACCTTTTCCGTAAGGTCTTAAAGGGTGCTCATGACAGGGGACTTAAGGTTTTGATGGACCTTGTTGTAAATCACACTTCTGATGAACATAACTGGTTTCTTGAAAGTAAAAAGAGCCGTGACAATAAGTACAGCGACTACTACATCTGGAAGGATCCCAAGATCGTAAAGGGCGAAAAACGCCCGCCTAATAACTGGGATTCACTTTTTGAAGGCAAAGCCTGGGAATATGTACCGGAGAGAGACCAATACTATTTACATATTTTTGCAAGAAAACAGCCAGACCTTAACATGGACAATCCCGTAGTCAGAGAAGAAGTTAAGAAGATCATGCGATTCTGGCTTGATATGGGCGTTGACGGCTTTAGAGAGGACGTTATCACCTTCATATCAAAGCATCCTGACCTTCCTGACGGATATCCATTTATTCCTGTTGCCAACGGTATGCCTTTTTATAAGGACGGGCCAAGGATTCAGGAATATCTCAGGGAATTCAGGGATGTCTGCCTTGAATATGGTGCGCTTCAGATAGGCGAAGCACCGATGACTACAGTTGAAACTGCTCTTTCGTATATCACGGGCAAAGAGCGAACACTTGATATGATGTTCCACTTTGACCATATGATGGCGGATTGTTTTCTGACAGAGTATATACACAGGGATTTTAACCTTGTAAAGCTTAAGAGCGCCTTTAGTAAGTGGCAGACAAGGCTTCTGGGTAAAGGCTGGAATGCTCTTTATCTTGAAAATCATGACCATCCGCGTATCATTAGCCGTTATGGCAATGAAAAAAAATACTGGAGAGAAAGCGGAACTGCCCTTGCGGCGAGCTATATATTCCAGCAGGGCACACCTTTTATCTATCAGGGCCAGGAAATCGGCATGACCAACATAAGCCTTAGCTCCATAGATAAATACATTGACGTATCATCTCACAACAATTACAAGAATTTCCATACTAACGAGCCTGAAAGAAAGCGTCTTAAAAGGATTCAGATGTCGAGCCGCGACTCTTCCAGAACTCCTATGCAGTGGACTCCTGAAAAATATGCAGGCTTCTCTACTAATAAGCCATGGTTTTATATAAATCATAACTATAAGACTGTTAACGTAGAGACTGAAGACAAGGATCCGGACAGCATCCTGAACTTCTACAGGAAGTGTCTTTCTTTGAGAAAAGAGCATGAAGGGCTTATTTATGGCAGATATCGTGAGTATTTCCATTTGAGCAAGAAGCTGTATGTGTATGGAAGACGATGGAAAGATGAACGTTATCTTATCGTGATCTCTTTTTCTGATAATAATGAAAAGTTAAAGGTTCCGAAAGGATATGATCTTAATGAAGCCGAGCTACTTCTATCCAATTACAATGATACTGATAGTATAGATTTATATTCAGATTTACGCCCCTATGAAGTTAGGCTTTTCAAATCTATAAAAGAAGGTTTAACGCATTTAAAAGTTCCTCACTTGCAGAACAATTCTAAAGAGTGAGGTTAGATAATAACAGATGTATTTAAAATGCAAAGGTTATATTTAATATGCGAAGGTTGTATTAAATAGATGCTTAGTAAATAACAAAAGAAACAGGATATCATCGATCGTTTGATTATCGTGATACCCTGTTTTTTATTACCTTGTTTTAGGATACAGGTCTAAAATATGTCTTTAGCCCCCGATTTTAATCGTTTTATACCGAATCCTTATTTTATTGCAAATAATTCTTGGACTTATTTCACTGCAAAATTTGTAGGAACTGCGCTGCTATCGCCACTTGCAATAAAATCTATAGTAATGCTACTGCCTGATGCAAGGTCTGCATTCCAGCTTGGAGCTGTTACTGTAACTGTAGTACCGCTTTGACCTGACAACTGGGCATTCCAGAGATTATCAATACTATTAGCATAGTCAAATGTCAAAGTCCAGTTAGAAAGTGTCTTACCGGAATTATTTTCGATAACGATCTGACAGTGGAAAGAACCACCCCAGTTATCTACAACAGTATATGTTGCTGTTACACCTGTAGGAAGTGATGTCTGTGAAGGTGTCTCAGAAGGTGTATTTTCAGGCTCTTGCGTCTGGCCGCCTGTCTGATTACCGGTTTCTTCTTTAGGCTGTTCGGATGGCTGATCAGAAGGCTGATCATTATTGCCGCTAACAGGCTCAAATGTCCACTGCTGGTTGGTTTTACCATTATAAGACCACTGGCATACGTTAGTTCCGTCCTTAGTGCCATGTTCGTATACATCTACAACCTTAGTCTTGTTACTTGACTTGGTTCCAATGATATATACGCCGTCGGTAGATGTAGTCATTACTGCAAACTGCTGTGCATCACCGCCCCATGCAGTGTAGATCTGGAGGTTTGCACCGTCTACGTCTTCTCCGTTAGCTACGTCAAGCATAAAATTGCCAAGCTTGTTGGTAAGAGTGATATAACCATCACCTGTGTTAGTTACATACCACTTCTGTCCATCTACGCCGGAACCTGTTCCGATCTCAACGTTCTGTACAGCTTTTCCTGTATTTCCTGTAACTTGAAGGTACTTCTGTGCATTTACGTTCTTGATATAGTACCAGCCATCCTGGATTGTAGCTACGCTTCCAGTATTGACAGGCTTATCTGTAGTTGTTCCCTGTGAAGGATCCTGTGTTGCAGTACCATTTCCAAACTGCCAGCTGCTAATAACGATATCATCTGACATTGTGAAAAATACATTTTTTACACCGCTAATCTTATCGAAGCTGCATGTAACATCTGTAAATGTAAGGTTATCACCTGTTGCCGGAATTGTGAGATATCCAAGGACCTTACCATCAGGCTTATCCTGAGTCATGCGGATAACACCGCCATTCTTAGAAGCAACGCTTAAACTAACGCTTGTTGCACCACTTCCAAAATTAAGTCCTGATACACCACTCCAGTCGCCTCTGCTATAAGCTGCGATTGCATCACCTGTTCCGTATACATTTACGCCAGCCTGCCATGCAAATGTAGCTCCGCTTGTCTTTGTAAACGCATCAAGGTTCTTTACCTGACTTACACCTGTTAATGTACCCTTGGCATTATTTATTTTGCCATTGGAAAAAGAAATTGTATCAACGTGAGTTGTACGATAACCCTTCTGGCTTCCGAACATCTGCTTATTAAGCCATTCTGCATGGTAAAAGATATAGCTCTGACCATTTAATGTAACGATAGAATGGTGGTTATTACCTGTTGTACCAAAGAAATCTCCAGGGTTATTAAGGCATGTTCCCTTATATGTGAAAGGTCCCATAGGGCTACTGCTGGTCATATATGCGATCCTTGCATTACCGTAAGGGCCGCCGTTCCAGTTAGTACAATAAGTGTAGTAATAGGTATTTCCTACCTTATTGATACCAGAGTCCTCAAAAGACCAAGGTGCATCAATAGTTACAGGATTGCCTGCAAGGCTTGTCATATCACTTCCAAGCTTTACAACTCTGTGAGTCTGAGGGTTAGATGATTTTCCACTTGGAACACCGCCTCCAAAGTATAAGTATCCTGTTCCGTCGTCATCTACCAAAACAGCCGGATCAAAAAGCCATTCTACATTACTGCAGTTTGGTGTACTTCTTGTGATAAGGGCTTTTCCTATAGGGTCTTTCCATGGACCTGTAGGGCTGTCTGCTGTAAGAACGCCTATACCACCGCCGCTGTTTGCAAAATATAAAAAGAATTTTTCCTGACCATTGATCTTTTTATGACATGCACAGGGTGCCCATGAATTAGTAGCCCATGAAGCAGCACCGCCGCGTCCTGCTACGTCAATTGAACCATGATCTGTCCAGTTGACCATATCAGCTGATGACATAACATTGATATGTGTGATCTGACCGTAGGTATTTTCTGCTGGATTCTGCAGATTCTGATCTCCGTCGTTAGTACAATAAACGTAAACTCTTCCGTTGTACTCCATTGCACCGGGATCTGCGCTGAATTTCTGTGTGACACAAGGATTGTGATTAGACAGGTCTTTATAACCTTTAGTCAAGGTTATTCCCTGAAAGGCTGCAGCTTCTCCAGCTGCATACGATTTTACTCCCCACGCACCTGCTCCGGGAGCAAGTAACAGTGTTGCTGTCGTAATTATACTGAGTATTGGCAGCAATAGTTTTTTGTGCTTCATTATTTTAACCTCATGTCGCGAGTGAAACGAGTGACTAATGGTTGAAGTGGTGGAGCTCGCGACACCACTTTGTGAAGTTTGAAATTTTTTCAAACTTCTTCCTCCTAAAATAATGACCCCTAAAAAAATAAACAGATTAACCTCCTCTCCTTTTATTTACCCCATATATCAAGCAGATGTAAAAACTCTGGCATCTGCTAAATATAGCTAAAACTTATTTTTATTCATAAGTATTAATTTATAACAAAAAAATCTCAAAGCCAGTTGTACACTGCCTTTGAGATTGATTCTAACGGTGGTAGCAATTATTTTCCTCATCAATTATTGCTATTTTCATCTTTATAATTGCTATATATGAGTAAAACTATTGATTTTATTGTAATAATATACAAATATCGTTTGATATTTTTGTAGCTTCGCGATAGTAAAACCATTATTCTATCTTCTGATATTTCCAGATATCTAGAAGCTACTCACTTTTCACTCGTAAATATATAAAGGTACCAGGAATATTTATGCTAATTCTTCAACCTGTTTTTTAATATAATCCCAATCACTACAGCGGTGGAAATTGGTATTCGGGAGTTCTGCATTCTTATTCCATGGGCGATTGAAAACCATGACTTTGAGGTCCGGCAGATGATCAAAGAATTTGAAAGCCAGTGGTGAATCTTCTATGGCAACATCAAATTTCATCTTGTAATAATCCTCAAGTTCAAGCGTAAACTCACTATTCTTGATAAAACTGTCCCGTCCGTATTTGTTAAGGCAAAAGAGCTTTACACGTTCAAGACCATGTTCATCAAGCCACTTGCGGGATGGTTCATAAACACTGGATGGGCGTCCGGTTATAATGGATACATTATGGCCCTCATCCAGCCATTCATTAACTGTTTTAGAAGCTCCCGGAGTCTCTTCATAGGTCATGAGTACCTCGGGGAGGTGAGCTTCTATCATGAGCTTTTCGTACTCGTCTTCTGAAAGGTCGAAGGACTTCTGAAGATTAAAGAACTGGATATTCTCATATGGAACTTCTTTATTAAAGAGATCTCCTGCAAGCTTCGAAAGAGCTCTTGCAGTCTCACATAAACAATCGTCAAAATCAATATAGATATTCAAATAAAACGCCTCCTGAAAATTTCCAAAATATAGCACCATTGATTTTACCATTAAGACGGGAGGTTGTGAAGGATTCCGGAGGGAGGCAGTTTATAAATGATTTTGGTGTCTTTGAAAAATATATTAAATTCAAGAGCTTGATAGATGGAGATTTATATTCCCGCTTAGGGGCCGTATGTTTGAGCGAAGCGAGTTTCGGACCCCTGGGAATATAAATCTCCAGATATCATGCCTTGAATTTTATATATTTTTCATGACACCAAAATCATTTATAAACTGCCTCCCTCCGGAATCATCAAAGTTACTGTTTTTAATGTGTAAAATGCAAATTATATGCTTGGGGAACAAAAAAGGTACCTTTCTGATAAATGTTCTCAGAAAGGTACCTTTAACCAACTAGATACTTAAATAACCCTGCTATCGGAGTTTTTATCGTCTTTCTTTCCGGAATCGCTGTCTGTAGCGGATAGATACTTTCTAAGTGGAAGCCAGATAGCGAAGGCAAGGGCGCTTCCGATGAGGGCGGTGATGAGTTGGACGGTTGAGAATTGTGCCTGAAGTGCCGGAAGCATTTTTTCCTGCATGGGCTGTGGAAGGAAAGTGGGAAGGAGCCATAGGGAGATGGTGAGGCCCATGACAGCTGCTTTTACTACGCTTCCTACGATCATGCCCATACAAAGGCGAATGTCCTTATTAATACTATTATTTATCTTTTTATATAATAACCATACAAATACTACTAGTATGGCGTTGCCAAGCATTACCATTGGGATCATTGCAGGAACGGCTGACATAACGGGGCTTCCTGTGATAATGAAGGCTGTTATCGGGGTGATGATGCTAAGGATGATTCCGCATGCAAGTCCTGCAGTAAGAACTGCGATGATGAGGCATGCATTGATTATGGGACCTGTAATAAATACACTGAGATTTTTGAAGAACTGGCTCACGATACAAATTGCGAGCAAAATACCTGTTACTGCGATTTGCTTTGTTGTGATTTTCATATCTCTCCCTCTTTTCTATATTCTTGTCATAGCTTAATTATACATCACTAAATTAAAGATTCAATGTCACGTTATAACGTTCACTAAAAAAGCTCATAAAAAACAGTCTTGTAATACTTGACAAATCACCGATAAGGTCACATAATAAAGCGTCAAATTAATAGATGAAATTTTTTTGCACGAAGAGCCGACAAAGGCGTCTGGTATCTTTTATAGGATACCCGTCACCTTTTTTATACCGGTTCTTTTTTGTTTTATAGGAGAAGGAGACTTTTATGGCGACAAAATATGTATTTGTAACAGGCGGCGTAGTTTCAGGACTTGGAAAAGGAATAACAGCAGCATCTCTGGGAAGACTCTTAAAAGCCAGAGGTTATAAGGTAACAATGCAGAAATTCGACCCATATCTTAATATCGACCCAGGTACAATGAACCCGATCCAGCACGGAGAGGTGTTTGTAACAGATGACGGTACAGAAACTGACCTGGATCTTGGACACTATGAACGTTTCATCGATGAAAGTCTCGACAAGAATTCCAACGTAACAAGTGGTAAGGTTTACTGGTCAATTCTTCAGAAGGAGCGTCGCGGCGACTTCGGAGGACACACAGTTCAGGTAATTCCTCATGTTACTAATGAGATCAAGAGCCGCTTTTACCGCAACGATACTGACGAAGATATGCATATCGCCATTATCGAAGTGGGCGGAACTGTTGGTGATATTGAATCTCAGCCATTCCTTGAGGCTATTCGTCAGTTCCAGCACGAGGTAGGCCCTCAGAACTCCATGATCATTCTTGTATCACTCCTGCCCTACCTTAGATGTTCACAGGAGCTTAAAACAAAGCCCACTCAGGCAGCTGTTAAGACTATGCAGGGAATGGGTCTTCAGCCAGACGTTATTGTTGCAAGATCCGAAGTTGATTTTGATGACGAATTAAAGGATAAGATCGCACTTTTCTGCAATATTCCTGCAGACAACGTTCTTAAAAACCTTGACCTTAAATATCTCTACGAGGCTCCTCTTGCTATGGAAAAAGAGCACCTTGCCCAGGTAGCATGTAAGTGCCTTGGCCTTGAATGTCCTGAACCGGATCTCACAGACTGGAATGAGATGGTCAATACTCTTTATTCATTAAATCATACAGTAAGTATTGCTCTTGTTGGCAAGTATACACAGCTTCATGATGCTTATATCAGCGTAGTTGAAGCTCTTAAGCATGGCGGAATCTCCAATAAGGCTGAAGTTAATATTAAATGGGTAGATTCTGAGACAATCAATGATGAAAATGTAGCCAAGGCTCTTTCAGATGTTGATGGTATCCTTGTTCCCGGAGGTTTTGGCGACAGGGGTATCGATGGAATGGTATGCGCTATCAGGTATGCTAGAGAAAATAATGTTCCATTCCTTGGCCTTTGCCTTGGTATGCAGCTTTCCATCGTTGAATTTGCAAGAAACGTTGCAGGAATCCATGATGCAGACTCAATTGAGTTTAATGCAGGCACTCAGCATCCTGTTATTGCATTCCTTCCTGACCACGACGCAGATGATGAACTTGGCGGAACTCTTCGTCTTGGTTCATATCCATGTACATTAAAAGAAGGCTCTCTTGCACACAGACTCTATGGTTCATGTGATATTGCAGAGCGCCATCGTCACAGATATGAAGTAAATAACTCATTCAGAGAAGCTTTTGTAAATGCTGGTCTTTGCATATGCGGAACATCACCTGATAACAGGATCGTAGAGATGATCGAGAATCCTTCATGTGACTTCTTCATCGCAACTCAGGCTCATCCTGAACTCAAATCAAGACCTAACAGACCACATCCTCTCTTTGCGGGCCTCGTAGAAGCAGCTCTTAAGCACGAAGAGAGCAAAAACTAATTAGTTGAACGTAGGATTCAAAAATCACTTTAAACAATTATATACCAAAAATAAGAATCAAAATCTTTATAACAGGAGGCCATATGTACACACTTAATGAGAACTATTTAAAACTTCCGGGAAGCTATCTGTTTTCAGGAATCGCAAAGAAAGTCGCAGCTTATCAAAAAGCTCATCCGGATGCTGATATCATTCGTCTTGGTATTGGTGATGTAACACAGCCCCTGTGCAAAGCTGTTATAGACGAGCTTCACAAGGCCGTTGACGAGATGGCAAGTGCTGATACCTTCAAGGGATACGCACCAGACCTTGGTTATGAATTCCTTCGTCATGCTATGGCTGAAAACGACTACAGAAATAACGGCTGCGATATCGCTGATGATGAGATCTTCATCTCCGATGGTGCAAAGTCAGATTCTGCCAACATCCAGGAGATCTTCGGCCAGGACGTAAAGCTTGCTGTATGCGACCCTGTATATCCTGTATATGTTGATTCCAACGTTATGGCAGGAAGATGCGGTGATTATGATGAAAAGACAGGCATGTGGAGTAACGTAATCTATATGCCATGTACAGCTGAGAACGGCTTCGCTCCGGAGCTTCCTACAGAAACACCTGACCTTATCTATCTGTGTTTCCCTAACAATCCAACAGGTGAAGTTATCACAAGAGATGAGCTTCAGAAATGGGTTGATTATGCTAATAAGGTTGGCGCTATCATCATCTATGATGCAGCATATGAAGCTTATATCACAGATCCTTCAATCCCTCACAGCATCTATGAGTGTAAGGGTGCAAGAACCTGCGCTATAGAGCTTAGATCTTTTTCCAAGAATGCGGGATTTACAGGTCTTAGACTTGGCGCAACTATCATTCCTCACGACATCGTAGTAGCTAAAACTGCTATAGGAAAAGAAAACGTCGAGCTTCACAGCCTCTGGGCAAGAAGACACGGCACCAAGTATAACGGTGCTCCTTACATCGTACAGCGCGCAGGTCTTGCATGCTACTCAGAAGAAGGCAAGGCTCAGATCAAGGAGCAGGTTGCTACATACATGAAGAATGCCAAGTACATCAAGAATGGTCTTAAGGAAGCCGGTTACACCGTATACGGCGGCGAGAACTCACCTTATGTATGGCTTAAGACTCCTGACAACATGACAAGCTGGGAATTCTTCGATATGCTTCTTGAAAAGGCAAATGTTGTTGGTACTCCAGGTTCAGGCTTTGGTCCAAGCGGCGAGCACTACTTCAGACTTACTGCTTTCGGAAGCTATGAAAACAGCGTAAGGGCTATTGAAAGAATCAAAAATATGTAATCACCATAATGGGATATAATTATTTTTTGATTCCAAATATATATTAGTATAATCAGTTCAAAACATAATAAACCCCCTAAGATGGCTGCTCGTGTAATAAAACGGAGTCACTTAGGAGGTTTTTAATGTCTGATTATCTTTTTCTAATCTATAGATAAAGGGATAATGCTTTATGTTAAATTGTAAATGAATTACGAATTTCCTTGAGTTCGTTAGAATTATCCTTGGTTTCAGCAACTACAGTTACTACGCCTTCAGAAAGCTGTGCCACATCTGTAGTCTTCTCTGCTACAGTCGTAACAGCCGTTGCAGCTTCTCCGATCGTCTTTGAGATATCAGCAACAGAAGTGCTTATATCATTAGTTGCTTCCTGAAGTTCTCCGATCTGATCATAAATTGAACTGAGAGCATCCGAGAAACCCTTTGCATCTGCTTCATACTGTTCACTCATGTCAAGGAACTTATCATAATCTGCAGCAACATCATTACTTACATAATCAAGTGTTCGCTGGAGACATTTGCTCATTTCGTTAACTGCATCCTGTACTTCTGCAACTATCTGCATGATGTCGTTTACAGTCTCTGAAGACTGGTTTGCAAGGGATCCTATTTCAGTAGCAACTACAGCAAATCCCTTACCTGCATCACCGGCACGTGCAGCTTCGATTGAAGCATTAAGAGCAAGGAGATTGGTCTGACTAGAAATATCCTGGATAGCTCCTGCAAGGGTATTGACTTTTTCAACAGCTTTCGATTTTTCAAGAGCTTCTTTACCCTGAGCATCAATCTCATCATAAATAGTCTTGGTTTTCTGTGATGCTGCAATTGTTTCCTGATGAATTCCTGCAGCTTTTTCACTGATCTCTTTAGCCATATCAGCTGAATTAAGTGCAGAATCAGCAATCTCATCAGCTTTTTCTTTTATTGAATTAGTATTATTACTTATAAGATCCGTTGATGCTGATGTCTCCTGCATTGATGCTGCAAGTTCTTCTGAAGTTGCTGAGTTATCTGCATTGGCAGAATCAATCTTGAATGTTATATCTGAAAGAGTTTCTGCATGTTCGGCAAGATTATCTGATGTAGCACTTATCCTTCCAACCAGATCACGAAGATTTTGCTCCATTTCTCCGATGGCTACGGCCATAATACCTGTTTCATCTTTGTTTTTTTCCATCTTTTCAAGGTCGCCACTCTTTGTGAAGTTTAGATCACCAACCTGCTTAATGATACCTGTAAGACGTCTTATAGGTCTTGTGATTCCTGCAGCTGCCAGGATACTGAATCCGAGAAGTATAAGGCCAAGCAGTACTGAAAGCATTATACTTGCGTTTCTTACTGTATTGATCTCAGCCATTATTTCAGTTTCGTTGGCAACAATGACTGCGACCCATTTAGTTGAAGATATTACCTGATAAGAGCCATATTTGGTAACGCCATTTTCATCGACATAATGGAACACACCATTTTCTTCATAATTACCTGTAGGAATCGCTTTTAAAATAGCTGCAACATTGTCATTAAAAACAGTCGTTCCAAGCTTATCCTCTTTTTTGTGATAAAGAAATGTTCCTTCTCCATCTACTACATAAACATAACTGGAGGAAATACCATTAAGACCTTTTCCATCAAGTCTGGTTTTCAGGATCTCATAATCTGTGTTCTCCTCTCCATTTTCTTCGACCAGATCATCAACAAGTTGAGAAGACAGGGTTACTATATCCTGCATGTTATTTTCTGTTACTTTTTGAATTGCACTTCTGGACTGTGGAATAATATAAACTATGTTTAAAAGAAGAAATAGTAATACGCATCCAATGATCAGCATAATGATCTTGGCGTAAATAGAAAAAATATTTATAGATCTTTTTTTCATGCAGATACCTCCAAATAGTGGTTATCACGTTTTACGAATTTATATCGGCATATTATTATTATTAATTAACTCTTTTATACTCCCCATATAAAGAAATATGATAGAATATAGAGAATTACAGTATTTTTTCAACTGGTTTTAATTGCACGATAGTACTAATATATTCATAGATCGATGTCTATGTATGGAGGGATCATTAATATGAAAAAAAGAAATAATATATTAAAGGTATTAATTATTTCGATATCAGCGTTGGCTTTATCCGCCTGCACGTCTCCAAAGACTAATACTAATGCCCTTCCTGATACGGTTACACCTGCAGAAAATGTATCCGGAGTAAACGGATCAAGTGATGATACTAATTCATCAAATGAAGGATCTGCTTCCGCAGGTGAAACATCTGCTGATGATGCTTCGCCCAGTGATAATACTACAGATGTTTCTACAAATGATGAAGCAGATGCCAGCGCCAGTGCAGCAACTTCTACTACTGTCTACAGAGATCCTATTAGTCCGCAAGAGCCTGTTAAAGATGGATATCTTAATCTTGTTTTCCTTGGGGATGAACAGTTTCTGACTGGAGCAAGTGAAGGAAATACGATTCCGGATCTCATGGCTAACAGATTCGATTATGTTGAAGTATATAATCTTGCGATAAAAGACACTATGGGAGCTATTCCACGCTCACAGACTTCGACTGATCTATCTGCCTACACAGAACCAGGCTTTACAGCCATGGCTCATGTCCTTGCAGGGGATATCAAGATTTCATCATTTGGCGATAAGGTAAGTCAAAGTGCTATTGATGCCTGCAGCAAGGTCAATGTTAAAACTGTAGACTATTATGTAATAGGTTATGGCTACCATGATTATTACAACGGCGTTGAAGCAAAAAATGAGAGCAATCCTGAAGATGAACACAGCCTGTATGGAGCTATTGTCACAGGAATAAAGATATTACAGGAAGTATCACCTAATGCACAGTTTATAATATGCAGTCCATACTATTGCAGATTCTTTGATGACGAAGGTAATGATATAGGTGATGCATTTTCTGTAACAAAGGGACTTACAACACTCGCTGTATATGCTAATGAAACAATGCTTGCAGCAGAAGGAAGTACAAATGCACTAAAGCTTCCTGCTATCAGCGGAACACTTTTTGACCTGAACGGTCATACTTATAGTCAGTACCTTGAATCAGATTGCCTTACCATGAATATTAAAGGTAGACGCATCTACAGCGACGCACTGGCGCGGGTTATAAAATATCATTTGGGATTTATTGGCGAAGAAGAAGCAAATAAGACTATTACTATCGCAGATTATAATTAATGTCTGCTCAGAAATAGTGAAGTAATATCTGTAACGTATTACTAATACCAGAATTATAATCATTAACTACATTAAAATGCTAATAGCTTCATAAAATGCAAATAAAAGCCGCGATAAAACTGGAAGTATGATATGTACCCAGTTTTATCGCGGCTATTTATTCTTTATTTAAATGAACATGTTCATTTAACTTCGATCTTCATAACGTCGTCATTTTTCTGCTCAAGTTCTTTTTTAGGAAGAATAATGGTAAGAACGCCGTTTTCATAAGCTGCATTTATATCCTCAGGCTTCATGTTATCGCCAACAGTAAAGCTTCTGTGATAGGACATCTCTCTGCGTTCCTTGCGGACATATTTACCTTTAGAATTCTTCTCATCCTTATTCTCTTTGTGATTAGCACTGATAGTAAGGACGCCGCCTTTAAGGTCGATACCGATATCCTTCTTATCGAATCCGGGAAGATCAGCCTCAAGCTTATAATCGTTGTCTTCTTCGATAACATCGGTCTTCATGGTATCGAACTCCATAAGGTCATTACCAAAGAACCTGTCAGTTGCGTGATCCCACATATCGAAAGGATCCATTATCTCATCAAGATCATTTTTCCATAACATAGGCATCAACATAATAAACACTTCCCTTCTATATTTACAGCTATTAGCTGTAATCATAAATCCCGAGTCATTTAAACTCGTATATATTTGTGCGGTGTAAAAAGATTATGCAATAGCAATTCTCTTGGTCTCAGGCTCTACCGGCTGTTTCTTTGGAATAGTTACTGTCAGAACGCCGTTTTCATAAGCTGCTGAGATATCTTCTGCTGTTACATTTTCAACTCTGAATGTTCTTTCAAATGAGCTCTTTACTCTTTCTCTTCTGATGTACTTGGGTTCTGGCTTCTTGTCATCAGCTTCTTTATTCTCAGCATCCTTGTGGCTGGCTGTGATTGTCAGGATGTCTTCCTTGAGAGAGATGTTGATATCACTCTTTTCAAATCCCGGAAGATCTGTGATCAGCTGGTAGTCATTTTCTTCTTCGATCACGTCTGTTCTCATGTTACTGGTGGATTCAAGACCTGTTCCCCAGAAGTTTGTGAACATGTCGTCCATAAGATCGAATGCATCGTTATAATATCTGTTACCACAATTTTGATTTCTTCTACCTGTTCTCATCATAATAGTCATCTCCTTACTATTTATTTTTATTTATCATTTCGAGGAATGTAACTTTCATCTCCTTGTGACTATGTTATAGCACAGATAGAACAGCAATCCAATTAACTAGGAATTATATAATTCTAAAGAATTTATGTTCTATTTGGTATATAACAGTTTATAATTTGGGAAAAGAGTACCAGTAGGCCTAAATAAGCGCTATAATGTATATGTTTTCGCAACTTTGAATCAGAAATCCGCATTTACTGCGGATTTCGTAAGAAAATGAATCGGTAGGTAAATAGGCCTAACACCGAAGGTGTTCTCAATTGGCCTATTTACATGACTTTTGGAACGAAGTGACAAAAAGTCATGAGCAAATTACGTGGCGAGGTCAAGAACAAAATGAAAACCCAAAGACAGATGTCAGAATCAATGCTGCTTGCAGTAATTCTTGCTATTGCAGGCGGCTTTATGGATGCATATTCATATATATGCAGAGGCGGTGTATTTGCTAATGCCGAAACAGGCAATATAGTACTGATGGCTATTAACCTTTCAAACCTTCATATTACCAAAGCTCTGCAGTACCTTATACCTATAACAGCCTTTGCGCTTGGAGTTGTAGTATCTGAAGTTATAAGACTTAAGAATAACGAACAGGGTATGTTCCATTGGAGGCAGATTTCTTTACTGATTGAAATAATAGCGCTTGTTATCTCTGCATTCATGCCCCAGAGCATGAATCTGATAGTTAACTCACTTATTTCTTTTACCTGCGGAACGCAAGTTGCGACCTTCGCCAAGTTCCATGGATACGCTATGGCAACAACTATGTGTACGGGTAATCTGCGAAGTGGAACCCAGAGCCTGTCTCAGTATTTCATTCACAAAGACAGGAAGATGCTGAGTAAAGCCTTAATGTATTATGGCTGCATCGCATTTTTTATAGTCGGAGCTATCATTGGAAAATATACTTCCGATATATATCAGGAAAAAGCAATTCTTGCCGCTTCCGTTTTACTGTTTGCTGCGTTTATAATGATGTTTGTAGATAGAACGAGTTTGAATAAATTCAAACTCTGAGAAGTGGTATCGCGAGTTCTACCACTTCCAAATATTAGTTTCATATGATATGAGGTTTACCAATGAACGAATTAGAACAATATATAAAGATGATGATAGAAGCTGACGTGACAAAGATCATAATCAGCAATCCAACTCGTAGCTCCAATGAGTTTAAAAAGCTTGTAGTGGAGCAAAATAAAGACAAATACCAGATCTCCAAATATACACAGACTCAGGTATTCCATGAAAATCTGAGCAAAGCTGATATTGCCGGCAGATGCTTCGAGCTTACAGAAGGTCTTTTCAAGCAGCTTAACGGTATGTCAGATTCGGAAGAGCATATCATCCTTATATCAAAAAAAGGAAAAGCTACCTATAAAGTTAAGAAAAAGGCTAATGATCAGGTAGTTCTGAATAAAAAAGCTCCATCAGGAAAAAAGAACTATATCCTTGAAGAAGGCATGAAGATCCCACCACTTGTTGATATGGGTGTATTCACCCAGGATGGAAGCGTTGTTAAGTCCAAGTATGATAAATACAAACAGATCAACAGATTCATCGAGATACTCGATGATGAGATTTCATCAGGCAATATAACAAAACTCAATGTTATAGACTTTGGATGCGGCAAGTCATATCTTACTTTTGTTGTTTACTACTATCTCACACATATCAAGAACATTGATGTCAACATGATAGGCCTTGATCTTAAAGAAGCTGTTATCAAGAACTGCAACGAAGCTGCAAAGAAGTATGGATATGATAAACTCCACTTTGAACTTGGCGATATCAATGGTTATAAGACTCCATTTGATGTAGACATGGTCATAACGCTCCATGCCTGCGATACAGCAACAGATTTTGCTCTCTATAACGCAGTTAAGTGGAATGCAAAGATGATCTTCTCAGTTCCATGCTGCCAACATGAACTTAACAAGCAGATTAAGCCTGAGAATCTCAGTCTTATGTCAAGATACGGCATTATAAAAGAAAGATTCTCAGCCCTTGCAACAGATGCGATAAGAGCTAATATTCTTGAGTGTCAGGGATATAAGACTCAGATTCTTGAATTCGTAGACCTTGATCATACGCCTAAGAATTTGCTGATTAGAGCCATCAAAAGACCTGTTACCCCAAAAGCCAAAGTCGTAACTGCAAAAAAAGAGATAGATGGCATGATAGCAGAGTTCGGTTTTGAACCAACATTATATAAACTTCTTATGTAATATCTCTATGCTTTGTCTGTAACAAAACAAATAATACTTTTGATTCGAGAAATATTTTAATAAATATAGTAACGATAGTGCTGACTATAATTATTGCTATCGTATATAATAAAATTATAAATAAAGTGACATTGTCTCTTCGAAGCAAAACGAAGTCATGACTATAGGCCCATATACAAAGGGGCCGGAATTGGAGGCTATAATGAAAAAAACTAACGAACAAGACGACGAAAAGAAAAAAGCTCGTAGAAATAGAAAAAGACTTTGTATAGGTATAGCTTGTTCTCTTGCAATCGGCTTTGCAATTGGTCTTAACTGGGACAAGCTTGAGCCTGAAGTAAAAAAGATATCATCTAAGGCATTTAGTAAAGGAAAGGCTTGTTCAGCCAAAGCTTTAGATAAAGGAAAGAAAATTCTCGAAGAAAAGAAGGTTGCTGATAAAGTCGATAATCTTAAAGATTATGCAGACAAGCTCCTCGTATTATCAGAAGCATATACTGACAAAGCTAAAGACATATTGAAGCAGATAAAGGACATGTGATACATGTCCTTTATTTGTGTATAAAATATTGATCTTATTTCTACATTTATGTTAGTGTTACCTAAAAGAAAAGCTCTGCTACCTGAATTCAAGTAGCAGAGCTTTTATATTTATACTCTTATAGATCAGTTTGTAACTGCTTTAAAAAGGCATCCGAATGCAACTGCTATAAGAACTATCGGAATGATGAGTATGGTACCGATTCCGAGTATCAATCCTATCAGGATAAATGGGAAGCAAACTACTGCAATAAGTACGCCAATGAGTTTAAGAAGTCCCCAAGTTGCTTTAAAAGCTATCTTTATAAATCCAAAGAGAATTGAAAGTATGAATAATACTAATAATGTTGTCATCATAAATAGCTCCCTTCCGCCTTACGGCTATGTTTTTTCTTCTTATGAAACCATATTATCGCATAGATACTCGAAAATAAACAGTAGAATCTGCAAGTTAACAGAGGGTAATTTGCTATCATAACAGTCTTTCGAATTATATTTATCGTTATACAGATTACCTGTGAATTCTTTTGCGCTATAGCTTACATTCATTTTTTTTGCAATATTGATCGCATTTAGGTTTTAATCAATTTTTTATAGGTTATAAGGCTTCAAAAACCTTGTTTTGTTGTTCTATATGTGATAGAACATTAGTAACAGATAAAATATCCGGCATTGTCGAAAGGAGGGCGATGCTATATGGCAAAAAAAGATTATTATGAAGTTCTGGGCGTTAGCAAAAGCGCTACAGATAAAGAAATAAAGGCAGCTTACAGGAAACTTGCCAAGAAATATCATCCGGACACTGCTGGAGCAGATGACAGTTCGAAGAAGAAATTTGAGGAAATAAGTGAGGCTTATTCTGTCCTTAGCGACCCTGAGAAGAAGAAATTGTACGATACTTACGGGTTTGACGGTCTTGAAAATGGCGGACCTTATACTGATACTCATAGCCAAGGTTTCTCTGGTTCTGATGGGCATACGAGATATTATACGCATTTTTCTGGTGATCCCGGGAATATGGACGATATATTCGGGGATATCTTTGGAAACATGTTTGGCGGCGGACGCGCGGCGCATAGAGGGCATTTCCATTTTGACAGCGATGCTTTTAACAGTAATGATTTTGATGGTAATGATTTTAACGGTTATAGATTTAATGGCAATGACTATAACGATTATGGCTTTAATGGCAGTAATTTTAATAGTGGCTCATATTATACAGGCGATTCTCCTTTTAGAGCGCAGGATACCGCCCCTCTTGATATCCATTCCGATATAGATGTATCTTTTGACGATGCAGTATTTGGAGCCGAAAGAAGGTTAACCCTCAAGGAAGAAGGCGGAAAGACTGTAAATTTGCAGGTTCACATCCCTGCAGGAATTGAAAATGGTAAGAGCATACGCTTAAAAGGCAAAGGGAACCGTATGGGCGATAGATACGGTGACCTGTACCTAAAGGTACATATCATTCCCAAAGAAGGCTTTGAAAGAAAAGGCGCTGATATTTACACAGTAGCAAGAGTGCCCTTCACTACTGCTGTGTTTGGCGGAGAAATAAAAGTTGATACCGTTTATGGACAAGTTATGTGCCAGGTACCCGCTGGAATGCAGTCAGGTGGTAAGATAAGGCTTAAGAACAAAGGTGTCCCTGTTATGGGTCATAAAGATAAAAATGGAGACCATTACGTCACGATTGAAGTAATAGTCCCCAGAAATCTTTCAAAACAGGCTTGCCAGAAGCTAAAAGAATTCGAAAAGCTGGCAGGATAAGATTAGATAACTCAAACTTCGCACTTATAAAACTACTTAATAACTTGAATATTCCTGAGACTAGCCATTAATAAATGATTTTCTTGTCTTTGAAAATCATATTAAATTCAAGAGCTTGATAGATGGAGGTTTATATTCCTGTTTAGGGTCCGCATGTCTGAGCGGAGCGAGTTCCCGACATAGAAGTTCATCCATGAACTTCTGAACATGTCGTAACTACGTCCTGTAGTTTCGGACCCTGGGAATAGAAATCTCCATCTATCATGCCTTGAATTTTATATAATTTTCATGACAAGAAAATCATTTATTAACGGCCAGCCTCAGGAATAGGCGAAAACTTAATTATTTTACAAGTGCGAAGTTCTTGAAAATCTGAATTTAGCCATAAAACATATTGAAATCATAGCATTCCATTAACTTCATCAATTACGTCAAGAAGGCCTGCATCTATATATTCATCAATGATCTTGTTCCATACGTCTTCTACGGGTTCTTCACTAAGCATGACGTCCTTGAAGATATCTTTAACCTTTATAGAGAAGCCGTTTCCAGATTCATATAAAGCCTTAGTACATTCGTAGCTATAAGGCGGTATTTCAAGGGTTCGTGCCTTTTCCACTCTCTCTTTATCCATTTGAACATAGCTGTCTGGCACAAGGTTAGGGAAGCCTGTGCCATCATTATTGCCATAATTCCAGCAGACAAGAGATGCAAACATTTCAAGGCTGTGATACTTGTCAGATGGCTTATCATACAGGATCGTAACCTGGCCATTATCGTCCATACTATAAGTATCATCTACTATGCCAAAATTACTAAGAAGTGTTCCTTCTTCGGACAAAAGATAGTCGTATAAAGCAAGTATCCTGTCCATCTTTTCATCTGATACTTTCGAACTGATATAAGTTTCGCTCCAGGCATAATCCCAGGCGGTGTAGTAAGTGTTACCATCTATCGAAGGAAGAAGGTCCAGATATTTGACGTCTTCAAAAAAATCATGACCGTGCATTTCTTTCCAGTACTGGCCGATATTTTCATATGTCTTGGTATTGCTTATGCCGCCATCAATGCATATGGCAGCACTTTTGCCGCTCAGAAATTTTTCCTCTGCCTGAGAAGTAGTTGTAAAAAGGATGTCCTCTTCTATCGTGCCCTCTTCATACATGTCTCTGACAAGGTTCCAGGTCGGCAGGGCGTCTTCACCAAGGCTTTCTCCTGCAAATATAGCAGGAACATATTTCTCTCCATTTGAAACCCAGTAAAAAGATGAATCGCCTACAGCCGCAAGAGGCATACTATAAGTAAACAAAGGTGCGATCAGCATTGAATAATCCTTGGAGGTCATACCTTTTATATCTGTATTTTCACTATCTGTCTTAATGATAGCCTGGATCATATCCCTGAATTCATCCCAGTTTTCAGGCTCTTTGGTAATTCCGGCAGCTTTAGCAAGATCCCATCTGTAAAGGATAGTCCTGTCCTTAACTGTCTCTGCCTGCTCTGAGTATGTCTGCCTGAAGATACAATAGGTCTTTCCATTTATCTGGCAGGTCTCCGTCTCAGGAGAATCCATGTATCTGCTTAAATTCTCATATTTTGAAAGGTCGCTTGGGATCTCATGTAATAATCCCTGTTCAGCCCATTCACCCATGGTATTGGATGTACGATATGCTCCTACAAATATATCAGGAAGCGTATTGTTTTCAGCCCAAAGCTCTATTTTTGAATAATAGTCATCCCAGGTTATGTTTTCAGGAACTATAGTAATATTAAACTTTTCTTCGATTTTCTTTAGTACTTCATCGCTATCTTTTCCTTCAAGGGCTTTATCTATCTGCCAGTAGGCGATAGAGATATCGAGATGCTCATCATATGTGGTAGTTTCACTGCCTTTTTCAATAACAGGTGTATTTTTACCACATCCCGATATAAGCATGTTTATAGCTATGCTTATAGATACAAGAACTGATATTTTTCTTTTACCGCTGCTGGATTTAAACAAGATAGACATATGAATATGCTCCCCCAGATCCCCTTTTTGTTCATATGCTTGATTTAAGATCTTTTTTATACGTTAGATAAAAAACTCTTTTACCAAGACTTGAAATACCGTAAACGAGATTTCATATGAACGATATTAAAAGTATACCACATAATCAAATAAAAACGCAGAAAAGCGCCTTTTAGTCCAAAAAGGAAAGCGACTATTAAGGCCGCTTTCCCTTAGGACAATTATTTATAAACTACAAAACCAATGAACAACTAATAAAAGAATCATATATCAATAATATGAGGTAGGTGTCAAAAGTTCCTTTTGTATATATATTATTCTCCTGATTCTTCTTCGCCTTCCTCATCTGTCTTCAGATATTCCTGCATATCTGCATCGTAGTCGTGGTTTTCAAGATCTGCTATAGCAGAATCGATCTGTGACTGATAAGTATCAAGTGCTGTCTGAGGTGAAGATGTTCCGCTTGTGATCTCTTCGATCATTGTGTTGATGACGCCGTTGAGCTCTGAGAAGCCGTTAATGGAATTGATCTTAGCGATCTTGTTGTTATAGATGTAAGATACGTTCTCAACTGTCTCGCTGTCATCTGCCCAGCTTTCAAGCTGATCTTCCATAAGGTCATCCCACTCTTCGTTAGTATCAGCTATATCTGTGATGAGATCATAGATAAGTGCTACTGTTTCAGGATCTTCGATTCCGTTAAGCATGAAGCGGCAGCCGTTTTCCTTACCATAGCAGGACCAGTCATCTGCAGAATCTCCCTTAGGGAATGGTACCCAGCCCCAGTCATCTTCCATCTCATTAAGATATGCATATGAGATCCAGAACTCTTCAAGACACATCATGGACTTGCCGTCTCTGAAATCTCCGATAAGTGAATCCCAGCTGTCTACTGACCAGTCAATCTGTCTGTAATCAACTGTAGTTGTGAAATCCTGCATTGCTGTAAGGGCTTCTACAACCTTCTCATCAGAAAGATCAATAGTGATACCTGAATCTGTCTTTTCTGCAACCTGAGCTCCGTTAGAATACAGATAGCACCAGCCAAGGTTTTCTCTTGCATTGAAGCCGTAGATATCAATTGTTCCGTCATTGTCAGAGTCGATATTACCCTGAAGGGCTACTTCTTTGAATTTACTCCATGTCCATTCATCACTGTTAGCAAGTTCATACAGATCCGGAAGGCCGTTCTGCTCGAACAGTGTCTTATTCCAGAAGATACCGTATCTGATCTCAGGATCCTTGAGAAGGAATGTGTAGTTCTTTCCCTTATATTTTCCTGCTTCTACAACATCAGATCTCCATTTATAGTCATCAAAATCAATTACGCCAAGGTCACTTACAGGATAAGCGATTCCACCTTCTATAAGGGAAGGAAGAACAGTTGTTGTAACAGCATATCCGATATCACAAACAGGGTCGCCTGCAAGAACGCTGGTAACATATGCATTAACGTAATCTCCGCCAAGATCTACGAACTCGATCTTACAGTTATAGTTCTCTTCTACGTATGCGATTCTCTCTGAAAGAGCAGCTTCGATCGCATTTTTCTCAGGGTCTGGAGTCATATCATAGTAAGATCCGATTCTTACTACTCTTCCGCCAAAGTCGTATTCAGGCTCCTGAACCTCTTCCTCGGTTGCGGCCTGACCAGCATCAGTCTCCCCTGTATCTACTGTCTGATCCGCAGCATCAGTAGATGAAGCCTGGGTTGTGTCAGTGTTCTGTGCATCTGTTGAGCTACATCCGGCTGCACTGATAACCATCACAGCACTTGTAAGAACTGACATTGCACGCAGTAAAGCACTTCTCTTTTTCATAGTTTTCTCTCCTTTTTATATAGTTTGATTATTAAGCTACATATTCTTCATAGCTTTTTCTTTCCATTCTTACTACATACTTACTTTCTTACTACATACTTACTTTCCATCCTTAATACGTACTTCCTTTACATTTTTAAATCATTCCAGCCTTGACTATTCCCAGAGGACTTTCATCATCCAACGATACCTGAACGCTCGATTCCTTCTACAAAGCTCTTTTGACAGAACAGATATAAGAGAATGAGCGGTATTATAGAAAGAATCGTACCTGTATTGTTCATCATGGATACAAATCCGGGACTGATGAAGTTCATTGAACCGCCGAAGCCTTCATACTCTTTGTATACATTTACTGCAAGTGATCCAAGCGCTGAAGAGATCACTTTTGTATTGTTAAGATACAGTGATGTATAGAAGGAATCCGTCCACTGCCATACAAATCCAAAGAGGAATACTGTAACCATCATAGGTACAGCACTTGGGAGCATTATCTGTATAAAGGTCCTTAGCTTACCACAGCCGTCTACAAATGCTGCCTCTTCAAGCTCTCTTGGCATTCCCTTAAAGAACTGCCTCAGCATGTATATGTACAGTCCATTTCTGATACCCATGCAGGTAAATGCCTGTATGAAGAAAGGCCAGTAGGAATCTATCAGATTCACAGTTCCGCCTGTTGTCAGCTTGAAGATTCCAAAGATATCAAAGAATCTGTATCTTATGAAAAGAGGAAGCATAACAACCTGAGGCGGTACGATCAATGTAAGGATCACGCATCCAAACAGGAGCTTTTTGAATGGAAATCTGAATCTGGCAAATCCATATGCTGTCAGAAGGCAGGCAAAGAGCTGGATGAAAGATATAAGCGCTGATAAAATTATGGTTCTTATAAGCACTGTCCAGTAATCCATTCCGCTTATAGCCAGCCTGTAATTATTCAGGGTGAAGTGCTTGGCTATATATTTGACGCTGGAATCATACAGGTCTTTTTCATTCATAAAAGAGATGCTTATCTTTGCAAAAAGAGGCTGCAGGATTATAAAACATATCCCGACAATAACTGTTCCTCTGACTATGCGAAGCAGAAACTTTCCAAGCTTTTGCGCACGGATTTTTAGCATATCGCTACTTGGCTGCTCTACTCTCTTTATCTTTTTGGGGGATTCTAATATTAATGCCTCATCTCTCATCGTAGTAGAATACCTTTCTTGAAATATACAAGCCTACAACCAGCAGTATTACTGAAATGCATATAAAATATATCCATGCCATTGCGCTTCCAAGGCCGTACTTAACATCTGAGAAGATAGTACTTTTAATCTTGCTCATAACTTCGTTGGTCTCGTTGGTGAATGTATCAATTATTGTGTAGACACTGTTGACCAGGATAATAGGGCTTATCATAGGGAAAGTAATCTTCCAGAAGCTCTCCCAGGCTGTAGCTCCTTCAATGCTTGACGCCTCATACAAGGACGGTGATATTGACTGAAGAGCTGCAAGGAAAATAAGTATCTGAACGCCTGAAGCTATGATAATGTCGTATATCCCGTCAATTGCTGATGTCAGGTAATTGATTATGTTGACCGGAAGATCTGTGTAATTTATGAGAAGATACGATACATTTAGCATTGCCTGGGTATCTTCTGCGCTCTGGCCTGTCTCACTTAAGGTCCTTACAAGTAGATCTGAGTTTTCAAGTCCCAGGATAACTCCCGATGTAAGTATTACCGGGAAGAAAAAGATGCTTCTTGCAATTGCTCTTCCCTTGAACTCCTGATTAAGAAGATTAGCGGAAAAGAAACTGAATATAATAACAAGCGGTACTTTTAAGACCATGTCCCCTATTGACCTAAGGAGCATCTGATTAAACTCAGGGTCTATAGTAAGAAGCCTTATATAATGCTCAAAACCGTTCTTGAGAGCAGGAGTCAGAGCGTAGCCGCTGCTTGTTACTTCCATGTTGCTGAGACTGAATTTGACAGATTCAACGATAAAAGGAAGGAAGCTTCCAAAAAAGCCAACAAGGAAAGGTATTATAAAAAGTAGTCCAGCTAAAGCTTCTTTTCCTACAAGGGTGAGCTTTATATGCCCATCTATTTTCTTGAAATATCCCATCTGCTATTCCTCTTTTTCTCAGTCTTTTCTGATAAAACTTCTTGCTTCTACAGTTACTCCGTCGACTGTTATGGCGCTATCCGAATAATTGACGTATATCCTTGTTCCGTTATCATAAGTTACTTTTACAAGATCTTCTGAAAGGAGCTCGTGACTTACGATACTTACATCTGTAAGGCCTTGCAGTACCTCATTTACTCTTGCATAGTCGCTTACGGCTTTTTCTTTCCAGGAAGAATACTGAACGCTGTACAGGTCATCATAGTCAGTTTCCTTAAGAAGTGAATTGTCCTTATAGATCCACAGATAATGAAGACCTGCGCCGCACTCTACTGACTTAAGTAAGCTGGTCTCATAATCATCTGACATGTTCAGAGCTTCGCCGCTATAGGAAAGGCTTCCGTGGATGACCATTTGATAAAAAGGTATCTCCCTGTCAAGGATCCTGTACCTGTTTGAATATAATGGAACGTTGATCATCTGGTTTAAATAGGGGAAAGCATATGCATTTGCATTATCACCCATTATTGCTATTCCACCGGAAACCGCCTCATTAAAGCTCGACTCATAAAGCGATATCGCTGCTTCTCTGTCTGTGTAACGTTCCTCAAGATAGTCTGAATATAGTCTGTAGGTGGCATAGGTGAAATCCACACCTGTGATCTCATATTTACTTATTCCATTAATTAGTTTCTTTGTGTAATCCATGGCAAAATACGGGCTGATAAGATCCGCTTCTTTGCCTGTAGAACTGCTTCCAGACAGAGAATATTCTTTACTGTAAACAACAGTGTGATCGAAGTATCCCGGTGCATTACTAAGGGTTGAATATCCGTCAGTAAGCTTATTCTTGTATACGTTTTGTATATCTAGTGTCATGTACGTATTAACACCAAGATCTTTTTCTGCCTGTAAAAAAGAGTTAAGACTAAGTCCCTGAGAAAGCTTACCTACAGGATTAACCTCGTAATTTGCATATCCTTTTAGTCCGTCATTCATCCAGCCGGAATAGATAAGAGTCTGATCGGATACACCTTCATTTTTAAGCTCATCAGTTATGATCTTTGCTTCCTCATAGGTTGTGAGAGCTTCTATTGCTCTGTATCTTACTCCCAGGATGGTCTTGTACTTATCTATCGCTCCGATAAGCTCGGTATAAAGAGGTATGTCTCCGGTTTCAATAGCAGTTTCCTTAAGCTTTCCGCCTGCTATGAGATAATCTCTGTAAAGGCCTGCCATGTGGCTGTAATCGGCCTTTTCATCACTTAAGAACTTGAACCTGACTTTATATGTATCCGAAAAGTCTTTGTTTCCATACAATTGGTAACTATTGGCTCCGACTACGTTGGTTAATGATGCTTCGCCGTATGAAAGATAATCAAAGCTGCAATATATGTTGTTATATGATGTTGTCTTTCCGGATACGCCTGCATTTATAGTGCCGTAGCCATCACCGTTTTCTATGATCGCAAGGAAAGCCTGATTTTCAGTCTTTAATCCGTACACAGGGAGCTTGATCCCGTAAGTATCATCTGTTTCTGACTTTTTGGTGCTAAGAAGCTGCTGTGACAGGTCCTGTCCATATATTCTTGAGCTGTATCCTGACAGGTCACTTTTTCCATTATTAAGATCGATAAGAGCGCCGCATCCGTCAGGAACAAACATATATCCGGTATCATCTAACCCCGCTGCACCAAAGTATGGCAAGAGGTCAATACTTACAAGATAGTAGCCATCTTCGTTATAGGTTACCTCCATAGGATCTACGGATACTGTAAGGCTGTCATTATCAAGGCGGTACTCAACTCCTATAGTGAACCAGGGCTTATTATTGGTATCTTCCGATGTTTCAAGCTCTGAATCTATTTCATAATCACTTTGTGTATATCCTGCATCCTGAAAATACTGGGCAAGGTCTTCTTTGATATAATCCTTTACACCGTCTCTTAATCTGTAATAGTTGCCATCAGCGCCTTCTTCCAGTACATAGTTTCTTCTAACCTTTTTGGCTGTTTTATCATCCATAAGGCTTACAAACTGCTCGAAGCGCTCTTCCGAGATCGCCATTGGTAAAAGTAGCTCTTTTTCCATATCTCCAAGGGTATAGCTAACCTTATATCCGTCATCAAGCATTTCAATCTCAAACTGTCCGTGGGATACGCAGTCATTGTAGCTGTCCATGGTTGAGACCTGTACATCTTCGTTGAAATACCTGATCTGGAGCTGATTTTTCATTATCCTCTGATAGTAGGGGGATGCGATCTGGTCATTTTCTGTATCCTGAGGATTTGAAAACCACAAATGCCCTGTTTCATTGTCCTTAACAGCGAATGTTACATCCTCTTCGTTCAGATACAAGGTGAGATAGTCATTTTCACACACCTTATTCATGCCCTTTGGAGCATCCTTGTCAGAAGGTCCTCCTATCGCGCTTGCATCAATGGGATTAAGCAGACCGACCACTACCATATTTGATATAAGTAAAGCTGCCAGTATTCTTTTGGTTTTAGCTTTAATTGTGTATTCCGGCTTCTTCATCTAAACCTAAGCTCCTTATAAATCGTTGCTACAAAAGTGATCATTCTTCCTATGACATTGAAGAAAAGAAGTCCTATAAACATGATTATTCCCATGCCAACGACTGTTATGATGCAGGTTACAATGGTCTTTTTGACCGTGTACTGGTGGGTGATCATGGTCCCAAGGAAAAGAAGGAGGAGCGCCCACATAACACTTACGGTCTTAAATACCATATAAAAGCTTCCTTCATTACTTGTGATAAAGTGACTTACTGCCACAAGGGGAAGTCTTATAAGTACTATTGGAGCCATGGAATATCCTACAGCTATGAGGATATCTATCATCCTTCCCTTTCCTTCCATTAGCGATGTCGTACACCAGTTAGCCGTGCACCACAGCACATATACAAGGACTATGGTAAAGATATCTACTACTATGTTGAGTTCTGAAAGCCTGTTCATGTTGTAAAGAAAGCCTGTGCCCTGTTTTTCTATGGACAGGGTGATGATCGTCAGAATCACTATGGTAATAGCGGCCCCAAGGCTTCCTCTTTTCTCAAATTTGAGATCCCAGAACCCGTCAAAGGGGTGAAAGATCACGTGAAATAAATACTTTAATGATTTTCCATATAGCATTTGACTTTACCTACCCATTTTTTGTATGCAAAAAATCCTTTGATACAGATTGCTGTTACTATAACAATGATGATGATAAGCATTCCTCTGGCAAAAAACTTTTCCATCATCTCTTTTCTGTAGTAGTAAAGCGCTTTGGAATAGTATTTCCTGTTATTACCAAGCTTGAAGTACTCCATGGCAGCTTTATAATCTTCTGCATCCATGCTGGCTTTACCAAGTCCGATGTAGGCAAGCTCATTGTTGGAGTTATATGTAGCCACTTCATTCCAGAGTCTTGTAGCTTCTTCAGAGTTACCGATGCTATTGTTCCTGATGGCTCCAAGAAGAAGTTCTCCATAGTCTGTGATATCAAACTCCATCACGTTTCCAAGGACGTTGTCCAAAACGAATATCTTCTTTTCATCCTCAGAAAGAGCTATTGCTACAGGCTTTTGGAAATTGCCTTCCTTGATGCCTATCTGTCCGAATACGAAGAGATTATTGCCGTCGTAGTCGTAAGCAAATATCTTGCCATCGTTGTTATCCAAGACGAAATAACAGCCATCATCATTAACTGCCACATCGCAGAAGGAAGACCATCCATTCTGGTAACCATCGAGATCGCCGATTATCTTGTTGTTACTAAGGCGCCTGAGTACATCTACTCCGGTTGGATTAAGCCTTCTTATGGCGTCAGCTCCTGATGCAAGATCTTCGCCGCTTAGATTGTTGATCGTTGCATAGATGAAGTTCTCTTTATCAACGCATATGTTGCTGTACTCAGTAGGAACGATGGTTGCCATTCTCTCCTGCTGTTGTTTTGTGGAAAAATAGTTCTTCCAGATATAGGTAAACATGCTTACAGATACTTCTGTTGCACCCATAAATCCCTGGAATTCGCCGTTTTTATCGAATTCTATAAGACCCATGTTGATTCCGTAAGCAATAACATAGATCCTGCCTGCATGATCTACAACAACTTTGATTGGTGTATACTGCTGGGAATCAGTTATAAGTGTGGTGACAGGTCTTCCTATCTCTCTTACGAAAGCTCCTTTTTCATCAAGCTCAACCAGTCTGGAGTTGCCGCTGTCTGCAATGTATATGTGGTCTTCATCTGTCACGAATACTCCCTGTGGCTCTTTGAAGGTATCTGAGCTGTCACTGGCGCATGTATACTCATTCAATACATTTCCGTCAAAATCTGTGACCAGTATTCTTGAATTACCGGTATCTGCGATATATAACTTCTCACCTTTAAGGAACATATCCTTTGGGAAATTCAGGGTTGTATCAGAGTTCTTATCTCCTGCTCCGAGAAAAGATTTTTTATATAAAAAGGTGTGGGGCTGGGCTACAGCTTCTCCCCAGAAGTTATAGTTGTAGGATTCATATGGAGCATTGGCACTTGCACTTATAAAACTTGCTATCCATATGCCTGTAGTCACTATGAAAAGCGCCAGTATTGAGATGAGAGGTTTTGGTTTTAACAACATAAAACTCCTTTATTCCTTGATTCCTGAAGATGCCATTGTCTCGATGATATTGCTCTGGCTTGCTATGAAGATTGCAATAGGAACGATCATCATTATTACTGCTACAGCTGCTGTTGCTCCTGATCTTGCTATACCTGCAGCTGATATCTGGCTGAGGGCATAGGGCAGGGTTTTAAGCTCTTCACTGAAAATGTAGTTAGATCCCTGAAGGTTCCAAAGATCCTGGAAACAAAAGATTATAAGGGTAAGCCATGCAGGTTTAACCTGCGGCATCGCTATTTTCCAAAAGACTTTGAATTCGGAAGCTCCGTCTATTCTTGCGGCTTCAAGAAGTGAATCCGGAAGCTGCTCCATAAACTGCTTCATAAGGAATAGTCCCAATGGTTTTGCTATTGCAGGAACTATAAGTGATGCGTAGGAATCCAGCCATCCTATCTTGGACATTATGAGGTAGTTGGGTATGGCTGTTACCTGGGTTGAAAACATAAGGGCTGTAACTATGATCCAGAAGATCACCTTCTGTCCTGGGAACTTATACTTGGCAAGGGCATATGCACAAAGACTTGCTATTATAAGATGCCCGAAGGTTCCTACCAATGTTATAAAAACTGTGTTAAAGGTATATCTTGCAAATGGAACCCATGATCCGCTCATAAGGACAAATACATCATGGAAATTGTCCAGTGTAGGATTTCTTACGAAAAATCTTGGAGGGAATATGAACAGCTCTTCCAAAGGCTTTAAAGAATTGCTGATCGCAAGTACAAGTGGCAGCGCCATGAATGATCCAAGTATTACAAGAAGCGCTATGCTGAAAACATCTCCCACCAGTGAATGGCTCTGTTTTGCTCTTTTTTTGTGTTTAAAAGGATTAAATGCCATTTATTTACCGACCTTCCTTAATAAAACCTGTACAAGTTTATTGCATAAGATCATTACCATGAACAAAAGAGTAGCTATTGCTGAAGCGTATCCCATCTCAAATCTGACGGTACCATAGTCGATAAGATGTGATACAACAGTGTGCGCCGCGTAGTTAACACTTGGGAACCCTGCAAGGGCTGCCAGCTGGTCATGTATTGCAAATGAGCTTGTGATCGTCATTACCGCGCCGAACATGAGCTGTTCTTTCATCGCCGGAAGTGTTATATACCAAAGCTCCTGGAATCTGTTCCTTATACCATCCATGTAGCCTGCTTCATACAAGGTCCTGTCTACGTTCTGAAGACCTGCTATGAATGATAGGAAGCCTGTTCCCATACTCATCCAGAGGATTACGATTATGAGGATCGGCATTATGTATTTCTCATCTTCAAACCAGAGTATTGGCGAATAGGTTATACCAAGTTTCATGAGCCATGCATTGGCCATTCCGTAGGTATCACTGGAAAAGATATATCTCCAGACGATAAATGCCTGACCTGAAATAGTCGGAGCATAGAATACAAGCGTCATGAAAGCTCTTATGACAGGCTTTTTGATATCATTGATCATCCATGCTATGAACAGGGCCATGAAATAGCCTATAGGACCTGTTATGGTTGCAAACAGGAAGGTATTTTTAACCGCCTTTAGGAATATCTCATCTGCAAAGAACAGGTCTATATAGTTCTTCCAACCGATAAATCTGGGACTTTCAAGTACATTGAAGTATGTAAAGCTAAGTCCCATGGACGTGCATACCGGAATCAGGTAGAATGCCAGAAAGAGGATGCAATACGGTCCTATAAACAGATATGCGGTTTTACTTTTTTTCATGCTCTTTAGGAGCAGTTTTAGCCTTATTTTCAGATATTTTAGTATCATCTCAACCTCATGTTACGACTGTAAGGAGTAAAATCAGAGATCTACTCCCTCGCCCTTAGCGGCAGTCCGAATTCCTGTCTCTTTGCATCTATCTCTGAATTGATGGTCTTTACAATATCCTGAAGTGTTTCCCTTGGATCTTCATTGTTGTTATAAACTGTGTAGAAAGCGTTCTTGATATTTCTTTCTGTATAGTAGCTTCCGGGGATCTCAGGAATAGCCTTGACTTCCTGCATCTGCATCATAAGCTGTGCATAGTCCTTTGAAGACCATGGAAGATTTGAAAGAGCTTCAAGGTTTGCAGTTGCTACTCTTCCTGATACACCAAGGACTGATTCGATCTCATTGCCGTATTCTGACTGAGTCTCGCTGCTCATCCACCACTTAAGGAATTCCCATGCTTCTTCTTTCTGATCACTTGTTTCCATGATTATGGACGCGGTCTCCCAGGATGAAACGCTTCTGTCGAGCCTTGTTGATGTTACATTGCCGTCTGAATCATAGGTACTTACTTCATAACCAGGAACAACTGTGAATCCCCAAAGTCCTCTTATCTCAGGTGCAAATACTGACAGATAGTTATAATTGGTATAGTCTCCTATTGCCAGCGGCATCTCACCAGTTCTGAATCTGTTGGCAAAATCGAAGGTTACCGGCATTCCATAATTTACATAGTTGCCTGACCACTGCTTGAAGGCATCTACAGCTTCCTCAGAATTTAATCCACTTGCTGTTCCATCTTCTGTGTAGTAGCTTCCCTGATGCTGGTACAGGAACATTGCAAATGTGGTGTAATCAGGGAATATTCCAACGTTCATGTTATTTTTCTGGATTACGGAAAGTACCTCGTAGAACTCATCCCAGGTATTTGGAATGGAAAGCCCAAGTTCTTTTAATATGTCTGCCCTGTAGAACATTACATGGAAAGACATGGTCTGAGGAAGGGCGTATACACCGCCTTCAAAGGTGAACTGCTCAAAGGCACACTCGTGAAACCATTCCTTAACCTCTTCAAAATCCTCAAACTGGGTCAGATCAGCTACCGCATTTCGTAGTGCATAGTTAATTGGCTCCTTACCTGCAACGCCAAGTGCGACATCAGGGCCTCTTCCTGCAAGAGTTGCAGATAACAGGACATCTTTGTTAACAAGTTTGATGTTTACTGGGATCTGAGTGTCAGGAACGAAGTAGTTATCAGCAAGCTGCTTGATGATAGTAGCCTGGTCTCGTCCGCCTCCTGTCATGCTTGTTACATTCGAGCCATCTGCAAGGATCCATACTTCCAGGCTGTCTTCGCCGTATACTTCGCCAATGCTGTCATAATCTTCCACGAAGCTTGCCATGAACTTTCTGAATTCATGGAAGAGCTTTTGGAAAAATCCTGCTTCGGCCTTAGGAAGGGCCACTTCTTTGCTGCAAAGAAGTAGATAATCTACCTCCAGTGGCTGCTCCTTCATAGATAATTCCCATGAACCAAGGGATACGATGTTGTCCTTAAATGCTGACCACTGCTTTGCTATGGTTCTTGGATCATTTATCATTTTTTCAAGCTGGTTCTGAAGATTATCTATTGTGGCAAAAGAACTGCTTGAAAGTCCGCTGGTATATGAAGTCAGAAGTTCTCTGATCTCTTTTATCTCTTCATACTGATCAGCAAGTATCTGCAATGCTTCAGGGGCCTTTTGCTCCAGCTGATAATCTCTCATGGTATCTGCAGATGAACCTATTATCATAAGGAGCTGTCTGTAGCATCTGTTAAGCTCTCCTATGCAGCTGTCAGTCCTTCTTATGATCTCTGATAATTCATTTCCAAGAGTAATCTCCAGCTTTATCTCATGCTTTCCTTTTTCAAGGTAGAACATGTAGGGGTTATCTGTATCAGCATTGGCCATGGGAGAAAGTCTTTTGAGCTGCCAGTCATTGTTGTATAAGAACTTCAGTTCTGCAGCTTCCTTAAATGGAACTTCTCCGTCAATAGAAAGGCTTCTTATTACTGTTACACCTGTGTTGATATTCTGCCTGTATCTAAATGCCAGGGTATAATAGCCATTTTCTGGTACGTCAATTTCCCAGCTAATCCACTGACCGACCTTCTTCCAGTTATTTCCGCCTATTTCATTGAGCCTTGTTTTACTAGGGCTATAGGGTTCTGATAAAGGAGAGGTCCTGTCTGATATGGGATATAAGGTGGAATCAGACTTGTATACTGCATCTTCTCCTTGTACCTTGATCATGACATCGGCGCCAGCATTATTATCGTTTCCATTAATACTTAGATAATCAGTATACGAAGGAATTACCGGTGCCTGCTTCAAAGTTACCTTCCCGATCTTCATCGGTTCTTTGGTTGATTCAAAAGTCAGAGTATTGGTTCCCTTTTTAAAGTAGAAATAAAAGGGGTCTTCATAATAACCGTCGCTGTCTTTGATATAGCTTTGAAGCCATGTATAACACTCTGCCTGCTTAGGTCTTACATCGTTATCTCTGGAGTCTCTTTCTATATCTTCTGCATCTGACCAGATTCTTGATAATTCGATGTAGCCGGCGTTTTCAAAAGGAATCTCTCCATTTACATAGATGATCCTCTCTATTGTGTTGTTTTTTCCTTTGGTCGGGTAATAATCTAAAAGAATGTTGTAAAAGCCTTCGCTTTGAACCTCGAATTCATAAGTGACGTTTCCTTCTTCCAAAGTACAAAGGCCGTCATCTTCTAAATAGAAGCCATCATCTGCTTCAAGGAAGTTTTTTCCGTCTATGACAACTTCTTCATCAGGATATGCGGCACCATTTTGAAGATGGTCTTTTATATAGGATTCGTAATCTATTGTTTCATGAATAGTACTAAGAAGATCATCACTGCTTCCTACTGATACATTTTCATTATCATCCGCTCTGGCTGTGATCCCGGATAGCGATAAGATAACGCTTGTTGTCAATAATGAAGCGATTATTCTTTTACTATTATTAGTTGCCATCGGCTAATCCTCTTTCCTGGTAAGCGATCTTCATGCTGTTATCATCCATAAATCTGATATCCAAAAACAGATATGAGGACTCTGAGAGTTTCTTGCTATTCCATCTGTCGCCAAGGTATATGTACCTTTCAGCTCCTGTATCGTCTATGCATGCATTAAATACGCATGTGCTCTGGGATTCAAAGGTTGTGTGATTAAAGTCGAAGATACAGGGATCTCCCATGTTCTTCCACTCTCCCATCACTGAATCTGCCATGTAATATCTGGCCTGATTGGGCGCCCATCCTGTGCAACCGGATGTGATTAGGTAATATTTATCTTTTCTTTTAAATAAAGCCGGCGCTTCTCTTTGTGCCCCCGGGAACAGTCTTATAAAATCTGTTCCGTATACTGCATCCTTTGGTTCTGTCGCAAGATATGTATACTCATCGTTTAGTTTTGATATATATAGTGTGAGGTTTTCTTCACTTGAATAGATGATGTATGCCGTGTCATCGTCATCTATAAAGAGATTCATGTCCCTTGCCATTCCCCTGCTTTTTGGGAAAAAAACTTCCTGGTCATCAGGACATACGTTAAGTCTGTATCTGTCGATGAACTTTAAGGGTCCAAATGGGGAACTGCTTACTGCAACGCCTGCTGATGCAGCTGCATATGAAGAATTGCTCTCTTTTGTAGGTCCGTCTGCATGGAACCACAGAACGTACATGCCTGTTTTCCGGTTATATATGAGCTTTGGCCTTTCTATGATGGCAGTTGTTGAATTTATGCATTCATAGATATGATCCAGCTCTTCTGCATTTTTTCCTTCATAGAGTTTTGTAAAATAGGGATCGGTATCAAGAGCTTCTCTTGATGTAATATTCCTCATTATGATGCCTTCATATTTCCAGTTAAGAAGATCATCTGAGCTATAGGCTCTAATACCGCCATGGGCGCCGTTTGTTTTATCTTCTCCAACCCAGATCCATTTAGTAACAGTACTCCCAGCCTCTTCATCAAAAAAAGACATCCTCTGGATCTGACCACCATGGGCCTGAATGTGACGTCCATCTGTATCTAAATATGTTTTGCCATTTGGAATATCTTTATAGAACATAAACTTGATCCCCCAGTGATATTATAGAACTCCCCTTTACAGCAATATTCTACAAAAAGGGTCACGTGTTTAGTATGCAATATCTTTGAATGATGCTTGTATATTTATGGGTTATTTTTAGACGGGGATTTCTTTAGAAATGGAATCTGAATGTATTTTTTTACGTTTTATAAAATATATACATTCCCATTATTGATAATATGGAATATTTGCAGATTTTGATTAATATTTTTCATAGCATTTTGCTTTTTTTATTTATAATATTTATATATCACTTTCTTTTTTATTGTTGGGATAGATACTACAACAATAAAAGTTTTCAGAAACATCATATGTATCATGTTTCTGTTTATGATCAAGATCATGCGGGGAATGACTAATGGGGAGTAAAGCAGGTAACTCTACTGCTAAGCAGGGGATTCTATATAAGTTCAAGCGTCAGCCGATTCAAAAGCAGTTCACCGTTATCACCGGTGCTTTTTTGGTTATAATTCTTGTTCTTTCTATACTACTTTTTGCCTCCATCAAAAAAATATTCCTTCAGAATCAGCAAAACTATGCAGATATGTATGCAAGCAGGTTTAGTAACGAGCTTGATAATGTCAGCTTTCAGCTTGAAGTACTTGGCAATGACTTTCAGAACTCTGCCATATGCAAGGAGCTCCTTTCCAAAGACAGATATTCTGAGTTTTCAAGCGATCTTATAGATGAGATAAATAATAAGGTTGCATCTGTCAAAAGCCTTAACTCGAATATTGCTGATATTGCCTTTGTTAATGATACTCTTCACATGTCTGCTATCTTTTCTGAAGAAGACCTTAGGCTTTTATATGAAAGCTCTCTTTCCGATCAGAGCATCACAAGCGCTATGGGGCTTCATAAAAGCAGCATCAGAGCTCTTTCATCAAAAACATACTATATCTATTGTTATAAGATATATCAAAAAGGTAATATCATCGGATGCGTCTTTATTTCTCTGGATATTGATAACCTGATAATCGATGATAAGGGAAATACTGGTACGTCCTCTGATTCACTGGAATCCAAGGCATCATCTTTTTTCCTTATGGACACTAATGGGAATGCCTATCCACTGGACAATAACTCCGAGCTGTTTACTGATGTTGTACTTGATTTCTGCCAGAATTACATTTCAGACCCCGCGCATGAAGATAATGATGGTAATGTAAGCGAGAGCTATACCTACTCTGACAGTAACTATGTTATCAGTCTTAATTATTCTGAAAAGTCGGGTTGTTACATCATAAGTAGCGTTTATATCGCTGCGATCAATAATTACCTTATCTTTGCGTGGAGACAGATAATAATTATTCTTATAGCAATTCTACTGTTTACCTTACTTTTGGTATATGTGTTTTATAAAAACATGGTGCAGCCCATCAATAAATTCAGCGGTATTATCTCCAAAATGACGCAGGATAGCCAAAGGCATCTTCCGGAGCCTATTGTTGTGGATGGATGCGCTGAAGTTCAGGATCTTACAGATTCTTTTTCCACACTATTTGCAGCTATTGATGAGCTTAATAAGAAGATATTTGATACTACGACCAAGTTGTACGAAGAAAAGATACGCGGTCAGGCGACTGAGATATCCTACTTTAGAAGCCAGATAAACCCGCATTTTCTATATAACGTTCTTGAACAGATCAAGTCTCTGGCTCTGTCCAACAATGTTCCGGAGATTGCTTCCATCGCGGTTGCCATGGGCAAGATGTATAAGTACAATGCCAAGGGCGATCCTATAGTTCCTTTCAGGAACGAGCTTGAAATGACTAAAGCCTATATTGATATCCAGAAATACAGGTTCAAGGACAAGTTCGATATCATATACAATATTCCGGACGAGGCGCTGGATATACCGGTCATCAAGATAATCCTCCAACCGATCATTGAAAATGCGATACAGCATGGCATAGAACCTGCGCTTCACAATTGCATGCTCTATATTGGCTGCAATGTTTCGAAAGATCTTTTCACAATAGAAATAAGGGATGACGGGGTTGGCATAGACAAGGAAAGGTTGCGGGAGATCAAGGAGGTTCTTGATACGCCGCATTACGAAGCCAATACATATGTTGGTATCTACAATACCAATGCAAGGCTGATGCTCCAGTATGGGCCTTCATATGGTATTACGATAGACAGTCAGGAAAATGATGGTACAGTTGTAACGATCAAGATGCCTAAGCAGTAAGGCAAATCATTCATGTTCGCATTAATCATTGTCAAAATTTTATGACGTAAGGGTCAAAAGTCATTTCGATTCGAGCTTGCTCGAAATCGAATATGAATTTATGACCCGCAAAACATGAGCAAAGTAGCACGTAGTGCGGATTTGCGAATGTTTTAGGATTGTGAGAGTTTCGAAGAAACGGAACAATCCGTTAGTCATAAGGTGTCAAAAGGAACTTTTGACACCTACCTCATTTTATGACATAGTAGATAAATTCATAGACGAGCAATTGGGTTAATTATGAATAAGACAGTAAATCAGGATAAGGGGTGCTTATGCATAAAGTTCTTTTAGCAGATGATGAACCAAGTATAACTGAGTCAATGAAAAGTATCATTCCCTGGAGCGATTATGACATGGAAGTCTGTTATACGGTTAATTCCGGTCATGATGCTTATAATCTTATCAAAGATAAGGATATTGACCTTGCGATTCTTGATATTAGGATGCCGGGCTATAGCGGGCTTGATATAAGCAAGATGATATTTGTTAATAATCTCAAGACCAAGGTTATCATTGTAAGCGGATATGCGGAATTCTCCTATGCTCAAAAGGCTATTACTTATGGGGTTCTGGGGTATCTTTTAAAACCTGTGGAATATGAGGAGCTTGAAGTCCTTCTTCTTAGGGCGCAGCGAATGCTCTCAAGTGATGAAGGCAGGGACCTGTCTGCTGATTTCATGAATTATATTGAAGAAAACAATACTGCCATGATGGAATCGTATTTAAAGGATCAGGGGCTTGGCTGCGAGCAGTATTATATTGCTTCAACCTATGGCAATGTCGCTTCACCTGTGGATCACGGAATATCTTTTTCCATAGGAATAGGTCAGAATATATACATATCAGATAAAAGCTATACCGAGGCGGATTTTAGCAGCATCACCTATGCAGGGATCGGATTATTCCCTACAGCCGTTAATATCGCTTCTCTTCGTCATGCGATCTATGAATGCGGCGCCATGTGCTTTAACAGCTTTATGAATGGTGAGGATGAGAAGGCTTCCATTGTGTGTTCGAGCTGCGCAGGCTTTGAAAAGACAAGTCTGTATAAGTCTATTACTTCCGCAAATAGCTTCAATGAAAAGGATAAGCTTATCGTCCTTCTGAATAACCTAAAAGAGCCAAAGTACAGGTCTCAGATGAACATAAACTCTACTATGAGGCTTAATAATCTTCTGTTTTCAAATACTCAGCTGTTCCCAAATGGGCAGGATTACTATATTTATAACTATAAGCAGCTGATCCATGACTACTCTTCATTCGATAACCTGATTGACAGTCTTGTTTTTCATCTTGGGGATGCTTCTGAAATAATAGAGGATGATAAGAGCTTTAGTAATACTTATTTCCTTAAGATAATGAAATATATCAACACTTATTACAATGAAAACCTGTCTCTTAAGGATGTGGCTGCTGTTGTTAACTTAAACCCTAACTATGTGAGTCAGCTTTTTAAGAAAAGTTCGGGATCAACTTTTTCACACTATCTTACAAATCTTCGAATAACGAATGCCAAAAAGCTGATCTCTACTACTAATACATCAATAAACGAGATCGCTTCACAAACAGGGTTTAATGATTATTTTTACTTTTTAAAGACATTTAAAAAGATGACCGGGAAGACTCCTAGTGAATATAGGGCTAATCCGGAATAAAGGCAGAACTAATCTCGAACAATAATAAGGATAATTTTAATAAAAACAGGGATCTGTGAATTGTCACTCACAGGTCCCTGTTTTTGAGGTCATATCGAAATGATACTCATTCCTTTATATAAAGATGTTCAAGATCTCCGTCTACAAATCCTGTAGATATACCCATATATCTGTTCTTTAAGTCTTCTGCATGCTTGCCTTCATCAAGATATCTGAGCATTACCTGTATTGCATCTTCTAATACATCGTCCCATTCTGCAACCTGCTTCCATGAAAAGGATGAATCTGCGCAAAAATCTGCTTCTGATGCCCAGTCATCGTCTTCGGGATCGAATGATGATGCTACTACCAGTTCGATGGACCATGAACAGTTACCGTCTTCATAGATATTAAAGCAAAGGCCCTGGCCTTCAGGAAGTCCTTTTTCTATAACAGAGTTGATCCATTCTTCAAATTCTTTGTACATATATCTTTAGGTCTCCTTTTAGAAAATTATTACGAATTTTTAATTGCAAGATATGTTTAAAATCACGTAGTTTACGATAAACTCCTACCGTAATTCTATGTCATGATAAATGTATTAAATATTACTTAATGATAAATATGATCAAGAATATCATCACAGAGTTTGCTAAAAAAATATAATTATTAGTCCGATATTAATGTATCTCCCAAATAATTAATTACTCGCTCTACCAGTTCAAACCATTAGTCACTTGCGGCATAAGGTTATGAGGTTAATATGACTACAGACCAGATCAAGAAACAATTGGAAGAAATGATAGCGCACGCTGTATATCAGGCCATTAGCGATCCTATAAATTCAGATATGTGGACTGCTTTCAGGACCTGCCTTCAGGATGCTGAAAACCAGCTTGCCAATATGGGTAAGCCAAAACCCAGTGCTGCTCCCAAGGTAGATCAGCTAACTGCACGTATGTTTTGCATCTGTGTTAAAGTGCCGGTTGTTGACAGCCAAAAGCGCCCTTCTCTTCTTCCAAATGATATGAAGGATCTGATAAGCCAGTCTTTTATGCTTGTACGCGAATACTGCAAGGAGATCGTAGGTCGCGAATTAAACTGGTGCAAACTTAGCTTCTCCACCGGTCACGGAGATCTTATTATCATGTCTAATGGCGCTGATAAATGGAATGATCTTACCTTTGGTGCATGGGCATCAAAACTCCAGAACTACTGTGTTAATAACAATAAGCCTGTAGAAAGCATGTATTTTTATGTAAGATTCGCTCCGGATGAAGCGTTTGATAATGACAAGAGTCCTGATGCTCTGAATAAATTTATGATGCTGGAAACCGGCTTTGAAAAATGGTACTCATCAAAATGAGGTAGGTGTCAAAAGCGGTGTCATATTTCCTTCAGACAATACGCTTATGCGGCTGGTTGCTCTGGACATGGCTGTATATAAGCGGTGTCTGGAGAGTTTGTCGTCAGGATATCTGGATGAATCTGCATCCGGAATTATTACGCTGTCAAATTCAAGGCCTGCGGCATGGGCAAGCTCGATCAATATAGCGCCTTCTTTTGGAAGCTTCTTATCACCTGTGATGACTTCAGGAGCTTCTTTTCCCAGAACCTCTCTTACATAGTTAAGGCTCTTCTTGTTCTGACAAACCAGTGCGCAGAGGCCTTCTTCGTTAGTACTCTCTTTAATGGTTTCTTTGAGGACTTTAATATACTCCTCATTAGTGCAGGCCTTGATCACAGGTTCTGTGCCTTCTCTTTGAACGCTCTGGGTCTCAACTCTGATCTCCTCAGGAAGTAGTGATGTGAACAGACTAGTTATCTCAGGAGATGATCTGTAGCTTGTAAGAAGGGATATAGTATCTGTGCTCTTCTTATCAGTTGAGAAAAGATCTTTGAGTTCGTTAAAAGTAACTGTACCTGGGCGTATTGCCTGGAACTCATCGCCAAGCAGCATGAATTTAGCTCTTGGGAAGAATTTTTTCAGGATCATCATCTGAGCCTTAGTATAGTTCTGCACTTCATCGACCATACAATAACGTGCGTTACGGTCACACATGCCTGTAAGGGACATTTTAAGGTAGAACCACTCTATTGCAGAAGGGCTGTGACCTATGAGGCGTTTGGAAATGGCATCATAATTAAGCCATCCGCAGTTTCTGATAGTCTTTAATGCTCCGCCATAATCGTTTTCAAGCTGATTCTCTGCAGCCTTTTCTTCTCCGGGCTGCTTCTCGTGATTGTCTCTTTTCCTGTTTTTAAATACTCTTCTGGCTCTTGTTTCAAGCTCTGTAGCTGCAACCTGAACGAGTCTTACTCCCATAGGGATGGTCTGCGCGAACTTCTCTACAACAGACTGGACCTCTTTGGCTGATAATATCAGTTCATCCTTTTGGTATACAGGAAGGAAATCACCGTCGTCAGGTATGAGGAGTGAGAGCATGTCGTCGATTGCTTCAAGGTCCCTTCCGTCAGTTGCTGCAGGATTCTTGTCTGCCATAGGGATACTGCAGGAATCCATGAATTCCTGCCATGTGAGTGTATTTGGATTAGACTCGCCAAGGTCAGGAAGTACACTATCGATATACTCACGGAAAACAGGGTTTAAGGTGATCATATATACCTGATCCGGGCGAAGATTCTCTCTTTGTTTATAGAAAAGGTATGCGATTCTCTGAAGTAGAACTGATGTCTTACCTGATCCAGCGATTCCTGATACAAGGAGCGCAGGTACATCGGGATGTCTTATTACTGCGTTCTGCTCTTTCTGAATGGTTGCGCTGATAGACTGCATCTTGTCTGAACGCTGCCTTGAAAGCGATCTTAAAAGGAGCGGGTCTTCAATTGCAATCTGCGTGTCAAAATATGAATTGAGCTTATCTTTATCAAGATCAAACTGGCGTCTTAGCTGAAGATCAACGTCAATTCTGTTACCGTTAACTTCATAGAAGGTATGTCCGTTCTCCTGATTATAGTAAACTTCTGCGATCGGGCTTCTCCAGTCAACTACTATCGGTGTAGCTCCATTTTCTGACATTTCAACGTTACCGATATAGTAGCTTTCAGGCTCTTCTGACGGGTCGAACTGAAGCTGTATCTTTGCAAAATAGGGAGCCTTTAATAAAGACTCTATTCGGGTCTTTTTGTTCCTGAGTGCTTCGCTCTGAACGTTGTAAGTATCAATATATCTGTTCCATACTTCAAGCTCGCCATAAGTTTCCGCCTTGGTCTCATCATCAGCAAAGTCGAGTCTTATATTGTCTCTGATGTCATTTTTTTCTTCTGTTGCCTGATTATCAAGGCTTCTTATGTCTTCTTCAAGCTCGTTGTTCATCTTAAGAAGCTTTTCGTATGTAGTTGTTAAATGTTCCTGTTCTAGTTTAAAGATATTTTCTTCCAAATTAACCTCTTTTCTTACTAAAAGGCCTTAGCTCCTCTTAATATAATCGGAACTTAGGCCCATATTGATAACCATTATTTAGAATGGTTCAATTTCATATATCTGTTCCAGGCAATGATCGCACCTGCGAACTTAAAGTCGCCTCTATCCATCATCAGCTCGACTTCTTCAAGTGAAAAGAGCTTTTGCTCTATTACTTCAAGTGGCTCCAGATTTCGATCTTCCTTCGTATGGCAACGGGCGGCAAAAAGATGAACGACTTCGTCAGAATATCCCGGAGATGGATATATATATCCTAATGATATAAGCTCGTCTGCAATGTACCCGGTCTCTTCATATAGTTCGCGTCTGGCGGATTCTTCCGGCGTATCATTTTCATCAATCGCGCCTCCCGGGAACTCCAGATCCCAGTCTTTAAAGGGATAGCGATACTGTTTTAGAACGCATACCTTGTCCCCGTCTATTATTGGGAGTACATGCACTCCTGCTTTCATTTCAACATAAGAATATGGACCAACTTTGCCATTTCTCTCAAGGTGGTCCATATGAATCTTAAATCGTCCTATTGATGTTATTTCTGAATCTATTACTTTGTACATTCTTGTCCGTTTCTAATATCGCATTTATATCATATGTTATTTTTTGATACCCCAAATATACTTCTGCATTTTTGAATTATAAAAAGAGGAAATGAATTCAATTCATCATATCAAAAAGAGATACTTGTTCAAATGGTGAATTTTCATCAAACATCATATCATCATCTTCGCTATTTGAGGAGGTTTCTTTTTCCAGATTAATTAAATCATTTTCGTGACCAGCTGATTCTTTTTCATGATCAGCTGAATAATCGAATTCATCTGTAAGATCAAGAGTTCTATTAGTTGCAGCAAGGACTCCTGCCTGAATCTTCTTGATGCCCCATGAGTTGTAATAGTGAAGCTGCGAAAGTAACGTGCGCATTTTATTTATGGAAGAAGCACCTATATCTTCCAGATCTATATAGAGTATTCCATTAGTATCATGTGCGCTATACCCCTTAGAATTAAGGATTTCGATAACCTGATTCTTGTCCATGCTTCTCCTCCTTGCTTATTAGCACTTTTTTCACGATCAATGTGAATTTGGCACTAATCTCCCATCTCTTTTCCTTTTTATATTCTATCACTTTTTCTCGCATGGTTCGACTAAATCAATAATCCAGGCACCCTCTAAAACTGTAAAAAGATCCACTCCAACTTCCTGCATGTATTTCATTGCTATTAAGCTGAATTAAATCCAATGATCAGCCGATATATTATTCTGAATGAAGCGCATTTTTTTATACATATGACTTACCTGTTCTCAGGAACAAAGTGACAAAATATATAACTTGTGGAGAAATAGATGGGCTCAGATAATTCCAACAAAAGTGATCTATCCAGAGTTATCATATTAGATCTTATATTAGTCATAGCATTCTCAGCCTGCATTATCATCACCACCCTTATGTATGGTAATGAGTCTAATAAAGCTGCGCAAAAATATGTATCTTCAAGCGCGTTTTCTTTGGAGCACGATCTTGAGATACAGGATTTTGAAAAGTGGGATCTCATTCTGACGGATTTCGTGAACTATTATGATATGGATGCCACTGTTTTTGATAAAAACGGTAATATCACGTACTTATTCGTTCGCGGTGCCATTAACTCGTCAGATGCTATTTCTGAAACTCTGAAGATAGGAAATACCGGTTATTCTGTCACTGTTTCTGCTATCCCTAATGAAGTTACCATCATTGATAATAATACTGTATCTGTTTCCCTAAATATACTTCTTATCAACGTTTTCATAGTTATCATTCTGATCGTAACCTCTTTTGTCCAGTCCTATAGAAATCAGATCGTCAGGATGGCTACAATTGACGAACTTACAGGCATTTCCAACAGAAAATCTTTCATAGAACGTTATGAAAGATTGAATACTAAAGGCAAACTTAAGAATGCTGCCATATTCATGATCGATGTTGATAAATTCAAGGGAATCAATGATACAAGCGGTCATGCATCAGGTGATGCTGCTCTCAAATATATTGGACACAGGTTAAAAAAGCTTGAGAATTCCGACATGATAGCGGGAAGATGGGGCGGTGATGAGTTTATCGGTATTATTGCGTCAGAAAACGATGACCCGGTCAAGCTGGCAGATAATGTACTTAGCAATCTGATGGAAGATGTCAGAAAAGCAGAGATCATAAAGGGATTTACTATTTCTCTTAGTATAGGTGTCGCTAAAGTTCTGGACGGCACTAAAATAAACGTAAATATGGAGAGAGCTGACGAAGCCCTGTATGTTTCCAAGAATAATGGCAGAGGAAGGCTATCTATTTATGATGATCTGTCTGATAAAAAAACAGATGCTATTCCTGAATCAGGCAGTATTGCCTCTTTGGCAGATTCTTCTACTGACACTTGCACTGCGATTGATAACGTTAATAAGCTGATAAACGAAGAATCTATAGCTGAGTCAGACAAAGCCGACGACGCTAATAAAGACAGATTCTATGATCTGCATTATGAAGATACTTCCCTGGCACATGAGGATGCAAAGATTTCCCAGCAGATACTTAGCGGTATCATAGATGGTGTTAATCACATGATTCCTTTTGCCCTTGGCGGCGGTGTTCTTATAGCTATTGCTTTTCTGACTGATGCAGCAAGTATTGATATCAGTACTCTTGATGTTAATGAGCTTAGCAGCTTTGGTACTATAACTGATTTCGCTGCTTCATTTAAGTCTCTTGGAGATCTTACTTTTAATTTCATGTTCACGGTTTTCTCTGCATTTCTGGCTATGTATCTTGGCGGTTATGAAGCCTTTGTTGCCGGCTTTATGGGTGGTTACATGGCTTATTCGGGTGGTGTAGGATTCATTGGTGCTTTTTTTGCGGGAATAGCTGCAGGATATAGTGTTAAGCTCATGAAGAACTTTGTAAAAGAGCTTCCGGATCACTTCAACACTATTTCTTCTCTTATTATCTATCCTGTACTTAGTCTACTTTTGATAAACCTTATGATGTATTACATCATCAGTCCTTTGTCCAATATATGTAATTCTACACTTACAGAAATGCTTGAAGCCTTCTCACATTTAGGAAAGCTTCCTCTTAGCATAATAGCCGGTTCTATGATGGGCTGCGATATGGGTGGACCTGTTAACAAGGCTGCATATTATTTTGGAACCAAAGCTCTTAACAATAAAGAATACGATGTCATGGCCTTTATTATGGCTGCAGGCATGACTCCTCCTTGTGGTATAGCACTTTCGACTTTTCTTTTCCCAAACAGATTTACTAAGCCTGAGCGAAGAAGAAGCGGTATCACATTCCTTATGGGGCTTGCCTTTATAACAGAGGGGGCTATTTCATATTTACTTGCTGATGTGATAAATGTAATGATCTCCTGCATGATCGGTTCAGGGGTTTCGGCTCTTTTATCTGAAGTTTTTGGTTGTACGCTGATGGCTCCGCATGGCGGCATTTTCGTTTTCCTCATAGCGGGAAAACCTGTTTTGTATTTCATTGCGATCATGATAGGTAGCCTTGTAACTGCCATTATTCTTGGTTATATGAAGAAGGTTAAGGATATGAAGGTCAAAAACAGATTGAAGCTTCCCGGAATCCTTATGCTTATAATATCTCTTGTTATGTTTACCGGGTGCGCCAGAACTGATAACAATACTAATAATATACAAGAAGAACCGGGCCACTATACCTTTGCCTATACCTGTATGGATGGGAGCAATCCTTATTTTGAAGTGATATTGGAAGAAATAACTGAACTTGTTGAAAGCAGAGGCGATACACTTGTTGTGTTCGATGGTCAAAATGATATCTCAAAGCAGCAAACCCAACTTGAAGATATGGCTTATCGTAAGTATGACGGAGTTTTCCTGAATCCTGTAGATTCTGAAAAGGTCATAACTCCTCTTAAAAAAATAAATGAAGCGTCTATACCAGTTGTATGTTTTGATGCCCAGGTAGAAGATGCCTCCTACATAGACAGTTATATTGGATCTGATAATTACAATNCGGGTAAGGTCGTTGGTGAGGATCTGGTAAAACGTGTTCCTGATGGAGGGTCTATCATTATACTTGACTCTCCTGCTACAAGATCCGCCAAAGACAGGGTTGAGGGTTTTATCGACTCTATCGAAGGTACGGGATTTGATATTTACTCAATGTATGACTGCGGCGGAGATGAAACAAGGTCCTATGAGGCTACCAAAAAGCTTCTTGGCCTTAACAGCGAGATAACTGCTATCTTTGCAGAAAATGATCCTACTGCACTTGGGGCTTTGAAGGCTGTTAATGAGCTCGGATACACAGATTGCATTATATACGGCGTAGATGGCTCGCCTTCCATTAAACAGGAACTTGCCAAGGATGATTCGCCTGTCAAAGGAACCGGGGCCCAGTCTCCTGTATCCATTGCCAGAAAGGCGGTGGAAATAATGTATAGCATACTTGATGGGGAAAATGTAGAGAAGACTTATACGATAGATACTTATCTTATTACTTCTGAAAATATCGGGGATTACGATATAAAAAGCTGGCAGTAACTGCCAGCTTTTGACTTATATTTCTATTATCTAATTAACATATTCTTTATGAGTCTTGATAAATAGCCTGATCTGTCTGATTACACCTTGTTGATATTCCCCTTGGCGATCATCTCTTCAACCCAGAGGCGAAGGGATTCTACAGATGCTGAAATCTTGGAAAGCTGCGCCTGGATATTGTGGAAATCTTCAAGCTCATCATCTCCGATCTTGCCATCTGCTGTGATCTCAATAAGACGCTCCTTCTCACGATTCATGTTGTTGAGTGATGCAAGCATCTCAAGTACGATCTGTGACAGCTCTTTTTTAGGAATTGCAGGAACATACTGCTGTCCAATAGGGCATTCATGTGAACAAAAGTAATTGTTTATAGATGGATTTTTATAATATTTAGCCATCATCAGAACTTCATCCGGATGTGGCAGTGATTTCTCATTCTCAATTTTCTCAAGACGATCTGCTGATATGCCTGTAAGTTCAGCAGCATCCTCTCTTGTAAGATCAAGTGACTCTCTACTGGTCATATAAAGGTTCTTGTTTGGTCTTACTGATTTCTTACCCATAGTCTCTTCTCCCAACTAAATAATTTCATAGTGATTTGTAATCACACATAATAATAGCATACTTTTCATGGTTTACAAACAATAATAGGGGTGTTATTATGAACATGTTCATTTAAAACGATATTGCTTTTATTCATAAAATAAGGAGATTATATATGCCAAAGATCATCATGCATCTTCAGGAGCAGATAATAATGCAGGCTGAGAAAATGCTGGTTCAGGACGGGCCTGAAAAGATCAGTATCAGGGGCGTTGCCAAGGCTTGTGGTATAGCGGTTGGGACAATCTATAACTACTACCCTACCAAGGATGCGCTTATTGCTGACCTTATCCTTCACAGGTGGTCAAGGTCCAAGGATGATATCTACAAATCGCTTGATGGTGTTACAGATCTTTTTTCAGGGTTGGATATCATATATGAGGGCATATCACAATTCATAGTGGGCAATCGTAATGTATGGCGTGCAACTGCTGTATCCAAGCAGTTTTCGCACTCTTATGCAGAATATCATCAAAAGCTTTCGGGCGAAGTCTCTATTCTGGTGTCTTATCTTCTTATAAGGCTCCCTAAGGAAAAAGACAGGATATATGTAAAATTTGGTCAGGAGGGCGCAGATGCTTTTATTTCTGAGAACATTCTTCTGTGCTTTTCCAATAAAAATATAAATATGAGCGTGCTTAAAGCTGCGCTTTCATAAAGGGTAAAGGAGATTTTTCATGAAAATAGTACTTGCGGGTGCATACGGACATCTTGGCGGAGATATTCTTAAGGCACTTGAATCTAAAGGACACGATATTGTCGCGCTTGATTTTAACGAGCGTCCTATTGCTTTTAGCGGAAATGGCACTGTCACATTCAAGGCATGCGATGTTACCAAAAAGGATATGCTTTCAGGCCTCCTCGATGGCGCTGATATTGTCATCTCCACTGTAGGTCTTACCAAGGCTTCTAAAGAAGTTACAAGTTACGATATCGACTTAAACGGTAACCTCAATATTCTTGAGGAAGCTAAGAAGGCGGGCGTACCTAAATTCGTATATATTTCTGTTATTCATGCTGATGAGCATCCGGAGATTCCTCTTCTTGATGCCAAGGCTAAATTTGAAAAAGCGCTCAAAGAAAGCGGTCTTGAATACATTATCTATAGGCCAACAGGTTATTTCTATGACATAGTGCACGTACTTAAGCCCATGGTAGATAAAGGGGCAATAAATCTTCTTTCAGGCAAGCCCGGTGTTGCAAATGTTATAGCGACTGAGGATTTTGCTGATTATATTGTTGATCACCTTGACGAAAAGAATAAGACTATTTCTATCGGGGGAACTGAAACCTATAACTACGATGAGATTGCTCAGATGTGCTTCGAGAGTGCTGGAAAACCATGTGTTATCAAAAGAGCTCCTGCATTTTTGTTTGATATCCTTATCTTTATCAATACTATAAAAAAGACAGGAAAGGCAGACATCATCAAATTCAGCAAATTTACTCTTACCGGAGACCTTGTCGGTGAGGTCAAATATGACAAGCAGAGTTTTTCAAAATTTATAAAGGAGTCTTTTAACTAAAATGAACTTTCAGGGATTACTTGTTTTATTTATTGTAGCTTTAATTTTCTGTAGTGTTGGATTTTATAAGTTTGTATATTTTATGTCTGTAGGATATGGTCTTGCAGTTGCAGCTATCGGAGTTGCTCTTTTAGTCTTTGGTTTTAATGACTACTCTACTATGGGTATTGTTCTGGGTTCTGTTTTAATGATCGTATATGGTTTCCGTCTGGCAGGATTTCTTATGTACAGAGAGCTCAAAAACGGTGCATATAAAAAGGTTCTTGCAGATGCCTCAACAGGCACAACGACTTTATCTTTTCCTATAAAAGTTTTAATGTGGGGAGGTATGGCTCTTTTGTATGTGCTTCAGACGTCTCCTCTTTTCTTCAGGCTTGATAATATGGTAAATGATAATACCTTTATCTATGCGGGATGTGCAATTTCTGCTTTGGGAATCGTTATAGAGACTCTTGCAGATATTCAGAAGAGCAATCAGAAGAAAGTTCGCTCAGATATGGTTGCAACCAAAGGACTTTACAGCGTTGTAAGATGTCCTAACTATCTTGGTGAGATCCTTTTCTGGACAGGTGTATTTGTTGAAGGTATTACTGCTTATGCAAATATCCTTCAGTTTATCTTTTCTTTTGTTGGATATATTCTGATCCTGTATGTTATGGTTGATAGCGCTAAGAGGCTTGAGATCAAGCAGAATAAGAATTACGGAAGCAAGGATGAATACTGGGAATATGCAAATAATACTCCTATTCTCTTTGCATTTATTCCTTTGTATCATTTATCGAAAGTGGAAGACTGATTCAGGCTTTGCCTGTTTTTTAAATAGAAATTAATCTATCTACTTCTATATTAGTGGATACTTCCTGTATCTCTATTTCAATATGATTATTATAAGGTTAATATAATATGAATAATAATACTACTTCAAATAGCGTGGCTATAGGGGATGAATATAAGAGTTTTACAATAACGCTCGCTATGGTTGATGCTATGCCTGTCATTTTGTTCGCAGCTACATGCGTTGTCATCGGCTTAATATTTAATAATTTAATATTTACGATCGGTGCTGCCCTGACCATCTTGGGTGGCATTTGTAAGGTATTGTGGAAACTTCTTATTGCAGCCATTCATAAGGATGTACACTTTTTGAACAGACCGCTTTTTATTGTCCTTATGCCTATTGGTTTCTTATTGATGATCCTTTCTGTTATTATCCGTGGATCTTCGATTAACTGGGCAAACGTTTTATCTTCGGTTTTTTCTTTTCCTTCTATTATATTTTTTGTATTGGGAATTTTAGGACTGACAGCTATGACTATATTCTTCAAAAAGCATGATAAGACAGATGTCAGGAATAACTGGATCGAGCAGCTTACTAACTGTTTTGCACAGGCTATGTTCTTGGTTGGGGTTATCATTACATGCAGGTAATGGTCATAAATTGCGGGATATAATTTGTACATGTATAGGAGTTCATGGCTGAACTTCTATTTACCAATTACAGGATGTAGTTTCTACATATTCTAATATTTTGACAATGTTTCCGCCATATCCTTCGGAAGTTCTGCATCAAATGATAGTCTCTTGCCTGTGACAGGGTGAAGGATTTCCATATGAGATGAATGGAGGGCAACTCTTTCCATTCCATACCAGTCAGGAAGGTCACTTCCATATAGGCCATCGCCCAGAAGGGCATGGCCTATTGATTTCATATGAATCCTTATCTGATGTGTTCTTCCTGTTTCAAGACGGAGTCTAACAAGAGCAAATCCATCATTTGTTCCACTTTTTATCTTCTGCTCCACTACTTCATAATGAGTAATAGAAGGATCTCCGTCTTCTCTTATTGATCTTACCATTTTGACTCCGGGAGCAAGGCCTATAGGGCTGTCAACTATTCCCTTGGGGTTCTCGAATACTCCACTACATAAAGCCAGATATTCTTTAACCTTGATTCCGTTTAGGCTCTGATCGTTCAGGCTGTTGGCTGAGTATCTGTTTTTTCCAAAGACTATAAGACCTGAAGTCTCTCGATCAAGTCTTCCAACAGGTCTGATCACATGATTTTCCCCATTTTGCTTAAAGTGCCAGGCGATATGATTGGAAAGAGTGCTGGTAAAGTGGTTCTTAAGAGGATGAACTATTATTCCAGCCGGTTTATTTACTACGATTATGTCTTCATCTTCATAAACGATGTTTAGTTCGCCTTCCATAGGGACTATCTGAGCTGATGCTTCAGTGTTCTCATGAATAGATACATGCAATAATTCTCCCACAGAAACCTTATAAAGAACGTTGACGTGCTTACCATCAATTAGTATTCCATCTTCAAAAGCTTTGGCATGGCTTATTTCACGGCGCGATAAATGAAGCTGGTCTTTAAGTAGTTCTTTGACCAGCTTTCCCTCATCTTCCTTTTTTATTTTGTAATCAAGGTTTCTTACTGACAATTTTAGTTACCTGTTCTCTGTTCTTTTTAATTGGAGTAGTGTTTGATTTGAAAATACTATATTTCTATTTTAGTCATTAAAAAACAGTATATTTAATGAAATTATTGCATACATTAAATATACTGTCTAATATTAAATTATCCTATACATTATGTGATGAAACAGATTTTTTTACAACCTTTTCATTCTTACCAAATAATCCTGAAAATTTATGGAACGCATGCTTCTCAGAATATGAAGAATTATCTTCGATACAATGAATGACTATATCTTCAACCTTTCTTTCTGGCTCAATATATGGTCGGAATTCATAACTATCGATATTGTCTATCATGAATTTCATGTATTCCAAATTCATACATATGAGTAGGCATTTGTTATGCTTAAGAGCATGCGCTGCTTCTATCTGATGGTCATCTACATGTTCGCCATACTTACGAAGCCTTGGAACAACTATAACCGGCTTATTCTTTCTAAGACCAGCCATTATAGTACCGACTCCACCATGAGAGATCAGTAATCTACACCTATTGATACAATCTTCAAACTGAGGACGATCCATAAACATAAATGTCTTACAGTTTTTCGGAATATATGTGCAATGACCATATTGTATTACGAATTCTTCTTCCGGCATCATGGCTGCAAGCATCTCAATCTGCTTCATGAGCCTGTTCATTTGGAACTTCTGAGTTCCGACTGTAACAAAAATCAAAATATACCGCCCCCCACAATCGCTTTATCATACTTCTGTGCTATCTCTGACCATTGCACAATGAATGTGTTAACATGCTTGTACAGTAACTTACCAGTAAGGGATAATTCATTGACTCTGGCAAAAGATTCAATGAAAATAACCTTCTTACCCATCATCTTGGCAAGTCGGCAGAATGGATATGATATCAAAGCGCCTGTGGAAATAACAACTTCCGGTTTTTCCTTGATCAATATATAAACAGCCTGGAAAAATAAGAGAATAAATTTAAAGAGAAAAAGAACCTCTCTTCTATTCATCTGAGGAACATAGTACTGAATTTCCTCGACTTTACCATATTTCTGAAAATTATTCTTCTCGGTTACCCAACAGCAATCATATCTCTCTGTAATGCTTTTGAGTCTGGTCAACTCCTCCATGTGACCACCTGAAGATGCTACCAACAATAACTTCCTCATATCATCTCTCCCCTTTTCAACCCATTAACGAACGAATAATTTCCCCAAGTAGCGTATAATTAATACCGGTAAATCATAGCAAATGTACTATCATAAAAACTATCATATTTTTTGATTTTTTTGCTGCGTTTCCGTGTTTGTGAATTATACAAATAATATACTATAGCTTGAGTTATTTTTTTGTTCAATAATATGAGTCTTTTTTCAATTTCAGATTACATCAGTATTTCATGACTTTTCTATATGCTTTTATAAGCACTGGCCTTACAGGTCTTAAGATCATCCAAATCTCGTGAAAAAATCTGTATAAAGAATTTGAACACGAGTAGAGTTTCCCTTTTCTGATAAATCCTTCAGCATAAGCTAGCATATGATCCATACTAAGAGGTCCTTCTATACCTGTCTGACTTTCACCAAGAAGATAAATCCCCGTTTTATCAACATGATGTACAGAATGTGTTACGTATATGCCTGTATCTCTCCTATAAAGGCATATATCTCCTCTTTTAAGCTTCCTGTCAATCTTATTAAGAATAAGACTATCTCTTCCTCCGACAAGGATTGGATACATACTAAAACCAAACGGTGTCAGTTTGACTTTTTTACCTTCTTTAAGGCCTTCAAGATATATAGGCATCCATGCATCTGTATGGATCATCTCATCACGATTCCCCGGTTGCTCCATCATGACAAGATTACTCCGGCGCTTTTAGCGTTTTCTATAAACTCTCCAAGATCTTTAGATGCAGTCTGCATATCTATATCGTACTCATCCATTATGGCTACTAAGAGCTCGTCAAAAGTCTGATCTTTTTCTTTTAATGCATTTATTATAAATAGTGCTGTATCGTTAAGATCCATCATCTTATTTACATCCATAAGCTTTGAACCGGTAGGCACTAGAAATGGCTGCCCCGATACTTCGCATACTGAAAATTCAGTATTAAGTTTCATAAGAACTCCTTTTCTTTTGATATGACATATGGTGACAGTTTCCTGCCACCATATGTGTCCTAATAATCAGTTTAAAAAGTGATTACCATATACGGCCATAGCTAGGCTGACATGGATTATAGCATGGGTTCCAGCATGGATCATAGCAATACTGCTCTTTGTTACTGCCTGTATTATAATCAGGACAAGCATATACACCTTCAAGTGTACCATTCATGGAAGCTTTAAGCTCAGGTTTTACATAAGCCTTCTTCATACTCACTCTCTCCCCTTTCCGAGTTATTTAGAACGGTAACTATCATAGCAACAAACCATGCTACAATCAAGGAAAGAACAGCATTCTATCATATTTGTAAGATAATTACCTCAAACTGTTTTTTATCTATAATATTGCCCAAATTACATATCTCCAAATACAGCATTTTTTAGTACATATGCTGCTTCCGGATCCATATTGCAGGAAAGCTCATAAATACTTGCTTTCTCAACGATAGTCTGTGTTACACTTGCCACCTTCTGTGCCATTTCTTCACAAAGCGATTCAGAAAAAGTTGAAGAAAATACATAGCTTATCTTCTCACGTATATCAGGTACCCGAACGGTATTTTCTTTAGCCTGTTTTAAAAAGACGATAGCACCAAGTTCTACTTCTGTGTTTATATATTTACCTGATGACCCGCACCACGGAAGACCGTATACATACAATTTCCCGTCTCTTTCGCGGCACACAGTAACATCTCCGTCAAGGACTTTGCATCCAAGCTCTTTTTCCCAAAGGCCTGCCTGGGTACTCTTTCCTGTGCCTGATGATGCAGAAAAGACCACAGCCTTATTGTTATAGATCACAGAAGCTGAGTGGATAGACATTGCATCTTCAAAAAGGATTCTGTTATAAAATATCTGCTGAAAAGCTCTAAATACCACGTTCCTCATCATAGACAGATATTGCTCTTTACCAATCTTCCGGGCAAGTGATCCATACGTTTTATCGCATAAGTATATATTCGTCGTACGGAATTTATCATTACTTTTCATCAGCCTTACCCCAAGGTGATGCTTACCGGGATAAAACATCTGCATTTTATCCTTATCGCGATAAAATGAGAAATCGCCAATGGAAGTTCCTTTATCAAATAAATATCTGGCAAATATAGGATTATATTCGATCACTCTGATCGTCATGTCAGTTTTACGATTTCCATCGTATATAAAGTCCGAGAACCTTTCATGCAGATACTCAGATCTGCCATGAAAATCAATAACGAAATCAGCTATTTTTAATTTAACCAATATCTTTCACCTTAACATTCCCGTCTTCTAAAACGAATTCTCTATTGCAATAATCAAGGACACTCTTTCTATGTGTTATCAGTATGCATGTAGGCCTTGGTGTAAGCTCAGAAAGGCTTTTGAGAAGCTGACTTTCCGTGTTTTCATCAAGGGCGGATGTCGCTTCATCCAAAACAACGAAATTAGATTTTCTTATAAGTGCTCTTGCAAGACCAAGCCTTTGTGCCTGTCCCTCCGAAAGGCCTACGCCTTTTTCCCCAATAACTGTATCAAGGCCTTTGGGAAGCTTTTCAACAAACTCTCTGCATATTGCCATATCAAGTGCTTCCCAAATCTCGTCGTCTGTAGCATCTGGTTTTCCTATCTGGATATTCTTCCTGATGGTTCCGGAAAAAAGAGTATTACCCTGTGGAACGTATGATACAAACTCTCTTACTGTGGCGCTAAGCTGCATCTTGTTTCCAAAAGTATCGTAATAGCATATTTCGCCAGATGAAGGATTTATGAAATTCATAAGGAGTCTTATAAGCGTGGTCTTACCTATTCCTGATTCACCAACAATACCAACAAAATCTCCCGGCTTTATATCAAAGTTTACATCTGTAAAAATATAGTCTTTGTCATAAGCAAATGAAAGATCCTTAACAGATACCCCCATTGATTCCTTGAGATTTCTGTCTTCCAACTTATATTCCATTGGAATTTCCTGAATATCCATTACTCTTCCTGCAGATGCGAAGATAGAAACAATTCCCGGAAGTTCACGCATAATAGAAACAATTGGAGCCTGAATTCTTCCAAACAATGTCAGAAATAATGTCATGGTTCCAAAAGTTATCTGGTTCTTCGAAATCTGATCTGCAGCATAAATAAAGGCAAACATGTATCCCAGCTGGAATGTTCCACCCATGACCATATTCGAGCCGGCAGCCAGTTTACTTTTCTTCCAAACCCAGTGAAATCTGTTGCTACGNAAGTTCTGCAAGGTCTTCCGAAAATCTGTCCTCACTGGAAAAAGCCTTAACGACAAGTATATTAGCTAGGCTTTCCTGTATAAATGACCTGTATGCTGTCTCAGATTCCTGCACTTTAACCTGATATCTCTTAAGTCTTCTTCCCAAAATATATGCAAGAACCATTCCTATAGGTGTAAGAAACAATGCTGAAACCGCAAGAAATCTGGAGTTTTTATATAAAGTGAAAAACACAAGTACAAGTTCTATCATAAAGACAATAATATTAGGGATGACCCTAACCATTCCATTAGCAATGTTAGCTGCATCCGATGTCATTCTGGTCATCATATCGCCCGTATGAAATTTCTGTGTACCAAGCCATACAGATCTTATGATCTTATCGTATATCTGTTTACATATACCAAATGTATACTTTTCATACAGCATTGCTGCTAAAAGATCTGCAACAATCTGTCCAATAAGCATTATAAGGATAGTCGCCACAAAAATAGCAATCGATATTTTAGTGATTTTTCCATCACCAGCCATATCTATGATCTTCTGAGATATGATCGAGTATTCTATACCGACATAAGTCAATATAATACTAGCTGCCATAATGGCAACTACTCGTCCGATATATGGCTTTGTGTAGATAAAAAGCCATTTAAAATAGTCTCTTCCCCTGTCTTTTTCTTTCTTGAACTTTTTGTAATACTGTTTTAATTTCCCCATTTCTTAACCTCTTTCAAAACCTAACGAAATTGTTATCTCCTACCATTTTGTAATACTGCTCTTCAAGTAATAATACGCTTTGAGCGGCATTACCCCTTTATTAGACCACTTGAACTTTAAAACAAACAGGCCCAGATTTATTCTTTTGTGGATCATTCCCTTTTTTTCATCGTAATATGGAATAGTCACAGATTCTTTTTCAAGAGATAGATATTTGCATCTATTGTCTGCAATTCCCCACTTTTGTCCGAGTTTTATATAGTCCTCAAAGCTCTTTTGCGGATCTTCTTTGGAAAAAGAGTAAGTCTGCACGCACATTCCAATGAATGGTGAGAAGCTTCCGTCTTTAAACAGATCCATCTGGAGCTCAACTGCTCCGTCCCCGCTAAGAACTTCACGCATCTGATCTATTATAGACTCTTCTTCTATATTTCCCCTTACGTCTATTAAATCCTTTTTTAATCTTTCAGGGTCATTTTGATAGATCTTTTTACAATCATGGTCAAGAAGCCATGCGATCCTCATTGGCGCATCTTCTCTGACATCAGAAACTCCCTGATATAATGGCTTCCAATTGCCGGGAGCCTTGTCATAAGCTTTTATAGCCACATCTATTCTATCTTCCTGATGGATGGCAATACAAAAATCCTTTATTCTTTTTTGGTTCGTGGAAACAGTATGATCATCCGTATCATATGGTACAAAGCCATACGCCGGCAACTTTGTTTCTCCCACTGAAACATCAAATTCAAAGCAGACCTCATTACAGTCACCATCTCTTACAAGCATTTCCTGATAATGCTTAATGAGTTCTTCTTTTGGCTTTAAGTGGTTCCCCACAATATTTATCTGTTCTGGTAACTCCTGAGCATAATATCCAACAGTAAAATCCGCGTAGGGTTCGCCTGAAAGTGGAATCTCCAACTCATATATGGGACATGAATCAACCAGATATGTATCTCTTACAATAGTTCTGATACCCTCAGATGCATCCTCCATCCCTGTAAGAGCGCGTCCCCTGCCGTTTTCAGAAAACAGCTTCCACATAAGTCTGAAACTTGCTTCTGCATAGTCAGCAGCCTTATTCAATTTTTCCCCCGATAATTCCATTCAATTCCTCCAATGGATAGTATATAATTTAACCAAAAGCCCATTATGCAGTGAGGTACACTATGGTTTTAATGATTATTGACGATGATAGGGATATTTTAGAGATCAACAGAAATCATCTTACAGATGAAGGATATAAAGTCCATACCTTTCAGACGGCTGATGATGCCATATCTGCGCTTAAACAGATTCATCCGGATTGCATCGTTCTTGATATTATGATGCCCGGAACAGATGGCCTTAGTGCCATTAATGTCATCAAAAAATATACAGATGCCCCAATTATTCTCCTCTCCGGGCTGGCTTCAGAAGACAATCGTGTTGAAGGGCTTATGTCCGGCGCTGATGACTATATGGTAAAGCCCTATAGCTTAAAGGAACTATCCGCCAGAATAGGGCTTCAGATCAAAAAGAAAAACATTACAAAAGCAGCTAATACAATAACATATCCGCCCCTTCAAATCAAGCTTTTAGACCGCAAGGTCTTCTATAATGGCGACGATGAGATCATACTTGCTAACCGCGAATTTGAGCTTCTTTTGCTCCTTACCCAGAATCCCGGAGTCGTTATTCCTTTTGAGACAATTGGCAAAAAAATCTGGGGCATTTATCAGGAAAGCGATCGAAGAACTATAATGGTTGTTGCAAGTCGTCTAAGAAAAAAGCTGGAGAGCTATGGCGGACTTATGAACTGCATAGAGACAGCATATGGAAAAGGCTACAAATTCATTATTCCAAGATAGGAAGTGCAAAATGAACGATAACTCAAAGAAAAAATATGATGCACCATCTCTGGCGGTAGAGGAACTTTCTAAAGGATTATATGAATCCAATCTTAAGCTTGGAGATATCAATAAAAAGCAAAGAGAGTTTTTTTCAAACATCTCCCATGATCTGCGTTCACCAATTGCTGCTATCCGTAGTGCAATTGAATATCTTGAGGAAACTCCTGATATTGGCATAGAAGAACGCGAAGATCTGTATAAGCTTATAGACAAAAAGGCCGCATCGCTTGAATATATGATAGATGAAATATTTCTTCTATCCAAGTTGTCTACAAATAATGCAATAGTAAAGCCGGTTCCTCTTCCCTGCGGTAATTATCTGGAAGATTTTTTCTTTACAAACCAGGCGGATTCAAAATTTAATGATGTGGATCTTGTTCTTGATGTACCTATGAACTTCGAACATGTTGTTGAGATAGACCCTAACTATTTTGACAGAGTCTTGAACAATCTCTTTGATAACGCTCTTAGATATCTTGGAGAAGACGGAAAGATAACGCTCGGTGCAAAAGTCGATGACTCTAATACACATGTGATCATATCTGTCACTGACAACGGCAAAGGAATCGATGCGTCTAATATTGATAAGATTTTCGATAGAACATTTACAGGAGATGTCTCAAGAACTCCTTCCGGCAAATCTGGGGCTGGCCTTGGCCTTTCCATTTGCAAGAAGATCGTAGAGATTCATTCAGGAGAAATTACCTGCAGATCAAAAACAGGCAGCGATCATGGCACTACATTTGCCATCACACTACCCCTTTTGCAGTCTTTATAACTGCTTTTATCACGTTTTTGGTGGTCTGAGTCACAATGTAGTATGCATACTGCATTGTGATTTCAGACTTTTTGAATAATCTCAGCGAGTTTTTAACATTATCGTTACTCAGGATCTCTTTCATCCAAAGTTTTTTATCTTCCAGGCTCCATTTATACTTAGCCATAAGGTCATACTTTTGTCTTAGATAAAAAACGATCCAGTATCTGTTTATCTTTTTCTTATATTTTTCAAACAAGCCTACACGCTTCATTACGTCAACATAAGTTTCATAGATCAGATTTCGATTTGCCATTTCTTTTTCGCAATCGGAGATCNTTTTTTCCTGAACTCTTGAAAGAGTATTAACGCTCTGATAGCAGTAGTAGATCAGCTTATCATCTATTACGTTGACTTTACTTGCATATCTGAGATAATCCAGCGTAAAAACAAAGTCTTCTCCAAGTGTTATATCATTTCTAAACCTGATACTGTTATTACGTATAATCTCAGTTTTAAATATTTTATTCCAAATGACACCAAAATAGTGATGTCCGGGATCTCTAAGCGTATCTATAAGATACTTGTTTCTGGTAACAATTCCTCTTTTTTGAAGGCTCTTTATAGGATAGCAATCGTTATATACAACACGAAGATAATTACAGATACACATATCGCAGTCCCCGCCTTCCAGGGCGTCTACCATTTTTTCTAAAAATGTATCTTTAGCGTAGTCATCTGCATCAACAAACATGACATATTTTCCTGTTGCCTTTTCAAGCCCCAGATTTCTAACTTTTGAAACGCCTCCATGGACAGACTTAAAATATTTGAAGCCGGGTATTCCCTCATATCTTTTGCAGATAACAGGGGTGTTATCTGATGACCCGTCATCTACTATGATTATTTCCTTTTCTTTATAAGTCTGTTCTAACAAAGACTTTATGCATCTTTCTATAGTCCTGCCTGAATTATATGCAGGTACGATTACTGTAACCAGATTCACTTTTATAAACTTCCTTGAATATATTAAAGAATCTTTGAATTCTTCATCATCTTGATCCTGTACTGGGATCCGGCAATCTTATCCTTGACGCCGTAAACTTTATTTCCTTTTGTAAGCTTAAAGTATATGGTCCTAAAAGCTCTGTGTATCCATGCTATTGGTAACAGAAAATGATACTTTTTGCAATAGGAATATTTATCATCAATGTCTTTGGCAGATGGAAATAAGGCTTGCAATATCCTGTGTTCNTTTTTTTCTCCTGTTTCTTTTTTGCCATTAACATATGGGGACAGTATTCCCAAAAGGCTGTAACTGGATCTGTCAGAAAGATCTTTTTTTCCAACAAATACTATGTCATATAAAAAAGCCTTCTCATCTTCAGGATATACCCTGTCGACCTTTGGAAGAACGCTTTCATCCATTCCAAAATATTCTATGCACTTGGTAAAATATACTGTGCAGAACTTTTCAAAGCCCATTTCTTCAAATACTCTGTAGAATCTTTGAAAGTCTATATCATCTTTATAGCGATTAACAAACAAGGCTATATCGATGAAGTATCTGCTCTCTATGCCTTCAACAATGTAATGCTTGATTATGTGAAACATCTGCAATATGAGATGCTCTGTAGGCCCAAGTGTCCAGACCGTTACATCGTCTGTTATCGGGGCCTGTATAAGTGTATCTGCATCATCCAGCTTTTCTTTTATGAGGATATCTATATTTTCTCCATGATAATCTTCCCATAATGTGTAATGTGCTTCAATCTTGAGGCCATTATGGGAATAAAGCTTAACGTTATTCTTGCTGTCAGCTTCGTTATAGCTAAATCCAAGCCTCCCTGTCAGGATTTCATGTACTTTGTCCTTATCTTCCGGGGATAGCTTAAGATCGAGATCCCTGCTGTATCTTAAGAAAAAGTCAGGATATAACGCCGCAAGCACGTATCCTTTTAAGACAATTGCCTTGATGCCTTCTTCCTGAAAACAGGAGATAACATTCTTAAACTCCGAGAATTTATTGTAAGAATCAAAAAACTCTTTTTTGGCTGCTTTGTTCCACTTATCCATAAGGCTCTCTTCAACTTTGAAAAAAGCAGGATCTTTATTTACTGCATTATTGAGTAGTACGCCGCACTTATTTAGCCATCCAAGAGCTATAAGAGTCCCCCAGTCACATTTATCGTAAGATATTTCTGGTCTGATGCCATCTACTGCATATTTCTGCAGCCTGATGAACTGTTCAACCAGTAATAATTTGTCTTTTTCCATCTTAACTCCCCAATACTACCCTTCATATCAGTACACCACTGACAGAAAAACGTTTTCTGTCGCCTCTGTGCAGTATTTTTTATTCTTTTACAATAAAATAAACTTGATATTTCTTTCACTATAATATAATATTGTTTCGTCAGAAAAAACAACTGGTATGAAAAATTAGTTTTAAAAAACGGGGTTAATGATGAACAAAGAAACAAAAATTAATTTGATCAAAAAAATTGATGTCACAGATATGGCCGGGGATAAGGTCATGATTGATTTTGAAAGTGGCAAATACTTCCTTCTCAGAGGCACAGCAGTTGATATCTGGGACAACATCCAGAAAGAGACCACTGTGGGAGAGCTTGTAAAGACTCTTCTTGGTATTTATGAAGTAGATGAAGAGACATGTCTTAGCGGCACAGAACAGTTTCTTTCACAGCTTGAGGAGGCTAATTTTATTTCTTTAACTTAAACCGGACAGGATGATTCTATTATGGAGAATACCCGAGTAAAGGTCAGCATAATAGTTCCTATCTACAACGTTGAAGACTATCTCGAAAAATGTCTCGATTCCTTAACATGACAGACGCTTAAGGAAATTGAGATTCTGGCAGTTAATGATGGCTCTATAGACGGCTCACTGAAGATACTTGAAAGATATTCAGAAAAATTTTCAAGTATTGTTGTTTTATCCAAAGAAAACGGTGGGCTTTCTGATGCCAGAAATTATGCATTCCCATACATACATGGTGAATATGTTGGATTTGTCGATTCAGATGATTACGTTGATCCTACAATGTACGAAGTAATGTACAATCGCGCTGTAGCAAGTTCTGCAGATATTGTAGAATGTAATCTTCATCACACTTTTGACAATTACGAGGATACCGAGATAGGCAGGCAAATTCATGATAAGAGCGAACTTATCATGAATGGCAGATCCGTTGTTTGGAACAAAATTTACAAAACTTCATGGCTTTTGGAGACTGGCGTCAGGTTCCCAAAAGGGCTTATTTACGAGGACGTTAACTTCTATTGCAAGATAGTTCCTTTTCTTGGCAGGATTGAATATGTTGAAGAACCCTTTGTCCATTACGTACAAAGAGGCTCTTCTATAAACAATTATCAAACTCTGAAGACTATGCAGATATTTGATATTCTTGACGATATCTACGCATTCTATGAAGAAAAGGGATTTATGGAAGAATATAGGGATGCTCTTGAATTCCTGTACACGAGAATTCTTCTTTGCAGCTCCTTGTCACGAATGTCCAGGATCAAAGATCCTTCAGACAGAAAAAAGGCAATAAAGGCCAATTGGGATAAGCTGGTAAGTACGTTCCCTGATTGGAAGAATGGACGGTATCTTAAGGAATATAATGGAAAAAATGCAAGATTTATGAAAGCCATGAATCCGTTAACATATTCTCTTGCAGGTTTTCTACTACCAATACTAAAAAAATAGCAGCTATCGATCTTTGATCGTAGCTGCTATTTTTTAATCATTTTTTAACAGTCCAAGCTCATCCATAATGTGAATCCTTCTTTCACCAACATCTATCTTCTCTCCGATACTGTAGAAATCTTCTTTATGGTCTTTTCTTCTAATCAGGTACTTAATAGCTCTGTGTATCCATGCAAACGGAAGAAGTACTGGATATTTTCTTGCATATATATATGTTTTTGGTAAAGCATCAAGTGATGGAAATACCATTGAGAGCTTTCTTTTAAGGCCCGTTTTAGGTGCCTTTGCTTCGCCAGTAAAATAGGCTTCCATTGCGCCCATGATCTGCCATCCAGCAACCTTGTCCTTGGTTATTCCAACTTTAAGAAGGTCCAGTTTAAGATCTTCTACGCTATGATCCAGTGTATAAGCATGATTTTCAAAAACCTTGTCTGTCATTTTAAGCTCTTTTATACAAATTTGGAAAAAAGCTTCTACAAACTTTGTATATCCAAGTGATTCGATATGTTTCCAAAAAAGGTCAAAATCTATATCATTACAATATCTGTTCACGAAAAGAGTTGTATCTATCAGATATCTTATTCCGATACCTTCAAGACTGAAATGTTTTATAATATGGAACAATTGGTATACAAGGTGCTTTTCATAGCCAAGTGTATTAACTTCTATTCCGCATGCAGTAGTCCTTATATCCGTCTGAGGGCTGCTAAGCTCCATCTTATTAAGAATATCTATTCTTGGTCCAGTATAGTCCTCCCAGAGCCTTGTATGAAGTTCTACGACATGGTTTAATGCCTCATTAACATATACCTGAACGTGAATCTTGGAATGCTCTTCATTTTTTACATATCCGCAATCTGTCAATATTTTTTCGGCTTCTTCCTTTTGCGCTTCACTTACAAGGATATCGCTATCGGCACTGGTTCTTTCTGCATATTGAGGATACAGATCAGCCAGTAATAAACCTTTGAAAAATGTTAGCCTGATTCCCCTTTTTTCAGCTTCCTTGCAGATAGTCTTAATCCCATGATTTTTGGTCAGTTCCCTGAACATTATAGTACGGACAAATGCGCCATAATCAGCTATTACTTCTTCTGATATACATTTATTGTGATCGTTGTACTCCTTTATAGGTTTGTACAAAAACGCAGATAAGGAGTTATCCCCAATCATTCTTTTAAGATTGTTATAATCCAGATCTTCTTCGTAACTTCCACTTTCAGGTATATCATTTCCATATATGTGGGATCTGCACAGCATAAAAAGCTTATCGATAGTTGTAGTTCTCATAAATAGCACCCCAAAATACAATTCTTACAATTATGTATGTTTTCTTTACTTAAAATAATGGTTCTTATATACTTATAACTGTCGAACAACAGTTCACAAATAAAAAAAGGAGGACGTATGAAATGAAGGCTTGGAACACACCAGTTATGGAGTCCCTCGAAATCAACGAGACAGCAGGCGGCTATAACCAGATTACAGAGCACGATGGTGTTATCAACTACTCTGCAGGTATACCAGCAGAAGAGTACGCTAGCGGACCACTTCCTAGATAATCTTAGGGCTTTAATTAAGAAGGAGATTTATTCTCCTTCTTTTTTTATGCTATATTGATCAAGAAATACAGCGCATGAAACAACCTTTGCTTTCCAGTCAATATTATCTGCAGTGTTCGGCTTATCCATTTCTTTTTTTACCAATTCAAGATCATAGTACTTACTGATCTTATCTGATACCATCTCAGAAAGGCTTCGAACATTTTTGACGCCAAATCTGTCAAGGCGAAGCACTGCATCAGCACTCTGTCTTCCTCTAAACCTCATATTTAGTCTAATCTCATCCGGCACATAGTCCTTAAGATATTCTCTTACCAGCCTTCTCTCAATCCCATCCCAAGCAAAGCATTTATATGGTAACGCAAGACATAATTCCAACATTCTCTTATCCATTGTAGGATCACGCATTACAATGCCATAATAAAGACCTGCTTTAGTATTTACAACACCGGTTAATTGCAGTACTCCATTTGAAAAAACACGTCGAATGTATGTCTCTCTGGTCCTGATAGAGCCTGTCATTCCCTGAAAAATCTTTTCCCACTCAGACTTTATGTTATGCAATTCGAATAGTTCTTTTTTATAACCTCTTTCGTCGCAATAAATCTCTGAACGTTTATTAATAGAAAAAAGCTCTTTCATGAAACGCTTAGCAAAACGCTTTTTTATAATTCCCTTTTTCCTGGTGAAAACTTCAAACTGTTTATACGCTTCTATAAAATGAAATCGTGTAATCAGCCTTTCCAGGGTATTCTCCATATTGCCGTATGAGATAGTATCATTCCCATATGAACCGCTCAGAACAACCTTTACGCCCTGTTCCCTAGCCTTAATAAAGCTGTCATTAAGCCATACATAATTAATAAGTGCTTTAAACGGTAATTCCAAGTAATCACATAGCTCTTCCACATGTGTGAACAAATTTTCACCTTCACATTCCAAAAAGCTTGGATTAATATTAGGATAATGTTTACAAAATTCCAAAACTTCCTTTGATTCATCATCGATCTTATAGCCACTTGTTCTACCGAATTTTTCAACATAATCCTTTAACGGAACAGATGTATAAGAATATAATTTCTTGTTTTTCTTTTCTAGATAGTCTGCAGCAACACTCCCAACAGCTGTAGAGTCCAAACCGCCACTCAATAATATTCCATATTCGCCATCAGTTCTTAGCGTATCTTTGACGCAATTAAAGAAAGTCTCTCTGAAAAGCTCTCTGCACTTTTTGTCATCAAACTTTTTCATTTCCTCTATGGAATAAATTGGGTCATAGTATCTGACTATCTTCTTAGATATACTTCCAGACTGATTTTTTAAAATAATACCGGTTCCGTATGGTAATATGTACACACCTTCAAATGGTGTCAATCCGTCAAAAAGGAAACAATACGATAAATCTGTTGCCTGAGAAGCATACATCCACTTCTCACAGATTTCAATATCGGGAACAGCATCAGTAATGGATGATGTCAATGTGGAAAAATAGACCTTACTCCCATTTACATAATAATGTATACATCTGTTAGAAAGATGGTCCGTGTACAATCTAAACTCATTTTTGTTTTTATCGTAAATTGCAAAAGAAAAAAGTCCTAGTACATGATCTCCAAATTGGTCTCCCCACTTTTGATAAGCCTTAAAAAGAAGTTCTCCATCGGTAGCTGATCCATCAGCAAAAATCTCTTCTAGTAATTCGTTCCTGTTATCAAGAATAACATCTGCTGTAAAGAAGATATTGTCTTGTACAAATGGAAGCTTTTCTAGGCGCGATTCCTTTGTAATGTACTGCAATCCGCATTCCATGTATACATTATGTTCAAATATCCTGTCTGTTCGATCAATTCTATATTTATTTATGCATTTGCTCATCTTATCAGGAATATTTGAATCTATGTTATTACCTGATAAATCAATGCACCCCCATATTGCTGACATTCTATATCACCCCATTACACATTACTCTCTATATACTCCAATATTTCATTAAGTGTGTTCTGTTTTTTATTTCTACATATCTTGTGTACGGCAATCTGATTAGATAAACCTATACATCTCACCATATCATCAGGCTCAAGCCTAAATGCCTTATTAAAAAGCCAGTTTATGAAAATACAGTCTAAAATAGTCTTAAGTTTATCTGCTCCTGTAATCTCCATTTTAGTAAGTTCAGTAACATCCTGAACTTCAACTCTGAAGAGCGCATCAACTTTTGCAGGTTTGTTATAGAAATCGTTTTCTCTTGAAACCTCAAATTTATTAAGATCATATCTAACCTGTCTTAAATTTGTTGTATCAAGACCATTCTTCTCTACCTGATCTTCGCAAAGCTTCTGAGCAGGAAACGCCGGATACGAAATAAACTCACCATTTTCTAATACTATTCCTGTCACATCATCAGCCATAAGTAAGGCGCCTCTTTTAATAAGCTCCGTAGTGAGAGTTGATTTACCTGCTCCACTATCTCCTGCTACAATTATTGTTTTATCCTTTATTCGCAAACATGCTCCATGTATCATCAGCATCTTACGATACCAAAGCAGTATTGAAAGACATAATCCCGGAAGGAAAACCGCAGCATCATCAACAGTTCCATTCTTGTATTCAATAAAATTGATAGTTTTCTTATTATGAATGTAGAATAAGCCAGCACTGTTATGGAACCACATCTCACCCTTCATTATTCCTTTATAATAGCCTTGCTGAATCTGCGGTTCAATAAAATCAGGAATTCCCCCATATATAATCTCTATATCTGTCTCTATAGGTTCTTTTTCCAATTTTACAAACTGTGGAAATTCATAATCCGACGCAAGTGTAAGACCATATATTTTGTAATAATGTTTTTTATTTTTCATAAAAATCAAACTCCTTAATATGTTGCAAACTTAGCAACTGTTGTATATTCATCTCCATTCCCTCCTGTAGCCCAGAGATTCCCACATCTTAGCCACGCATGGGCTTCAAGTTTACCCTTTTCTGTTTTCACGCCAAGGTATATGGTACAAGGGATGTTCTTTTTTATTAAGAATTTTCTTAATGAAAGTGCTCTTACTAGGCACTTCTCTTCCCAAGGAAGTCTTTCTGTGATCCTATTGATGTGAAAAGCATATAGCTTTGCTAAATCAATCTTATCCCTGCTTTCCTCATAAGGAGTTTCTTCTCCTCTTACTCCAAGCCTGTCTTCAAGCTTTTTAGCAGGTGTATGCTTAACAATATAGCGATAGTAAAAAGAATAAATGTACGCCTTTATTGTTACTGACTTTTCTTTGTTATCAAATATAAAGGATCTTAAATTAATCATAATAACACCAAGTTTTTATAATATAGTTCGAATCTGTTAAAGCGCCTAAAAATGCCCTTTTTATAAGTTAGGGTAATCTAACAGCATAAGTGTATATACAGCCACCAAGCTCCTGCGCGCATTCAAAATATTATCAGTCTTCTTTAAGATGTGGAAAAGGGTTTCTTTAGAATTTCAATAACCCTGATAGAATTATCTCTTCCCCCTAAATCAATTGCCCCTAAAACTGTTACATACCTTATTTCAAAAACAAATCCTTCAAAAACGGAGTAATTTTAACATAAATCAAATGCCCCGTCAATGAAGGATTTCACTGTAAACTCTTACACTTTATGAAATTTTATGTCCATTAATTAATGCTTCCGCTATCTCTGGAAAATACCATTTCAGATTCTTTCTATCCATAATTGCATAATTAGTCACTTCTGCTGCGGATTTTGCATTTGACCCATTATCCCAGAGTATCGGGCACGCTCCTATTTCAGCTGCTTTTTGTGAATAATCGGCTGTATATTGAACTCTATCAACGTTACTATCACCTGTAGTTCCAAACTCACCTATTACTATTGCATATCCTCTATCATATAATTTTTTTATGTTATCAAAGCCAGTTTCCATTTTTTCATATTTTAAATAACCATGAACGCCAACTAATAGCCTATCTTCAACAGAATCAGTAGGAAGTTCAAAATAATCTATATTTCGCCCATCACAAGTGGCTGCATAAGTATTTATAAGCAAAAATCTGGTAGCATTGTTTGATCCCGTTGCTCTAACCAAATCAACAAATAACTGATTCCAATTATTATAGATAGATAATGATTCATATGGAACATCGGTCCATCTGGTATTATCATCTACCATCTCATTAAACCCCTCAAGGATCAAATGATCATCATAATCTTTTAAACATTCTGCAATCTGTATTATCATATTGGCAACCTTATCACGGTTGTCATTGTAATTACTCTTGGAAGCCTTGATCCAACCATCATTACCTGTATCATGATGAATATCAACTATGCAATACATACCGTTATCAATAACCATAGAAACAACTTCTGATACTCTCAAAAGCCAATTAGGATCAACATTTCCTTTTTCATCAATATGGTTCATGTATGTTACAGGTATCCTGACCGTTCCAAAACCTTTATCTGCAATCATTTTGATAAGGTCTTCTGTAATAGGTGCATTCCACCAAATTGTTTCATATGTACTCGGATTTGCATCCATAGTAAACATATTGTTCCAATCACAAACATCTAGTGAATTACCGATATTAATTCCAACGCCCATTTCTCTTACAAAGGCTCTTGACTCTGATGATTCAGCTACTACCTGCTGTTTTGGTATACCTATGTACCAAAAAACTACTACTGCACATGCTGCAACTATTAGAGCTGTAAAAACTGCTATTATTATTCCAATCTTCTTTTTCACGTCTATCTCCTAAACTAGCCTATATATTTCTTAATTAGTGACTGCTACATGCTGTAATTACAATCACTACATTAAATTCAATCCNTTTTATTTACCGCCAGTAATGATCAACTCCACAAGTTCTTCATTAGGCCACGTAAGTGTTTTCCTATCAAATATAGCCATCTCATTAATATGACCGTTATCCCACCATATAGCAGGAACTCCCAGAGCGTTAACATACTTTAAGTATTCTGTTGCTCCTTCAATACGATTATCTCCATCCTTGGAAATCCAGAAAGCCCATTCTCCGATAATGACATTATACTTTTGTGTAAACTCGGTCATAATGGCAAATTTTTCCTGCATATTACTAAGCGTAAAATAACAATGCAAACCAACAAGTATCTTATTGTTTGCAGTATCCGATGGTAAAACAAACGCATCCAAAACCTTCTTTGTTGACATTGCAGCATAAGTATTTACAAGAAGATATCTATCTTTGTTATTCTCTCCAGTTGCCCTGACGGTATCAACGAATAATTGATTCCACATATTCATTGCAGCAAGATCTTTGTCAGGAATATTGTCATCCCATTGGCATTTTTCATTGACCACCTCATTGAAACCTTCAAGTATAAGTTTTTCATCCTTACTCTTGAATCTATCTGCTATCTGGGTGACCATATATTCAACTTTGTTCTTATTACTTTTGTAATTGCTCTCTGATGCCATGATCCAGCCACTATTACCCGTATCATGCTGAATACTGACTATAACATACATATCATACTTTAACGCCCAGTCAACAACCTCTTCAACCCTGTCCAGAAATGCTGTATCAATTGTTCCATTATCAGACATGTGGTTAAAATAAGTAACCGGAACTCTCAATGTCTTGAAACCTCTGTCGCTTATTGCCTTGATCATATCTTCAGTTGCCACAGGATTTCCCCAATAAGTTTCAAGTTTGGCAATCTCCGAACTTACATCGTAGTAGAAATCCTCAAGTTTAAGATCTATCTCTATAGTTCCACCAATAACATCGCCTGTCGTTTTAACACCATCAAATGATGACATAGGCTGATATACGTACTCAGTTACTTCATTTTTCATTGTAAGTGTATGGGAACCTATTAGATTGCCCATTGTAAACTTTGAACCTGATGAAGTTGTAAATGTTGCATTTGTAATAGTACATGTAAGTGGCTTATTCTGAGCATTAGCATCATGTGATACTATCTGAATGGCAAAAGAATCACATTTTGTACTGGTAGCCGCCTTAAGAGAATCTATTTTCCAGACAAAATGAAGAGATCCATCATATGAAAAATATTGATAGGATGACGCATCCCAGGCGCTATATGGGTTCGTAGTATATATCGCTGCAGCCTGATAATCAATCGCCTTATTCGAGCCAATTGTATCCCAGTCGCAAACGTCAAGATCATTACCAAGGCTCATTCCATTACCCATGTCTTTAAAAAGCTCATCAACTGACAGATCTTCGCTCGCATATACTATATTTGCATTCTGTGAGCTGACAACAACCTTAGTAGAACTGCCGTTTTCAGCACTGGCAATTCCGCTTTCAGTGTACATTCCGCACGACATTACGCAAAATGATAATGCAATTATTAACATTATTGATAATAATCTTTTCATAAGTTAACCTCACGCTACTAATAATACAGTTGATACTCTGTATACATTCTCATATAAGCCATTTTTGCTCCTATTCTCTTTGGCTTTCCTTCAGTAATTCTATATTAATATCAGTTAAGAATCTTATCTAGCTCACAGAAGTGATTTAGAGATTTTTCTGCTATTTGATCGATCATTTCCATCGGGCAGATATACTCTTCCTTCATAACATTTTCCAGACACAGCTCTTCAATATTTTCTATTGCAAAAAAATCCCCTGCAAAATTGATATCGTTTAGTACGGTTGTCATTTTGTTGTTGTAGATTATCGGAATAACATACTTTTGAAATCTTATAGCCATTATCATTGCATGAAACCTGCTTGCAATAACCATGTGACATTCTCTGAAAAGTTTGATCATATAATCAATATTATAGTTATTTCCATAAGTTATATTCTTTACAAGATCTATATTATCACAGTTTTCCATTATTCTTGATGCAATCATGTTATCACCCTGTTCTTCACAAAATGAAACAATATAGACTTTTTTTCCTAATGTTGATAAATAATTACATATCGAAGCCATTTTTTGGATATATTTTTCTACTATGCTATTATCTCTATTAAGGTAATCATCTTTCAGAGGATTAACAACAGAAATTATATAATATCCATTGTCCGTTATCTGTCCCTTCTCTATTCCAAAAATGATATCCGGCGCATATCTTACATTAGGCATTTCTTTAAAAAGATTAAATGAAAACTGATCTCTAAATGAAACCTCCGCAGCAAGTGCGAAACATCTGCGATATTCTTCCAGATATCTCTCGCTCTTCCATGGTCCAAAATTACAACCAATTATATGAGGATGTTTTTTATACCATTTATAGTCCATAATTTTGGTCCAATCAGATGCTTCCGCAAAATATGACCCTGTTATAAATACACTCTGCTCAAAAAGNCCTGAGCAAAAATTTATAAATGGAATTTCTCTTGCTACCAAATCATAGTCTCTTTTTATAAGAGAAAAAATTTTATGTATCATTTTCATTGGAATTGAATCCAAGACAATATATTTTAGATTCTGAATGCCTGTAAAACTATCTCTATATTTTTTTAATCCAAACATCACAAACTTCGTATTTGGATATCTTTTGCAGATAATACTAATAAACAGGTCATCTCCAAAATTATTATTTACGAATGCGCGTAGCAGAACCATTCTTCCCCCATAAATTTTCAAAATTATTGATTTGGCATATTCTATTTTCTAAATAGAATATTTTTAGCATGATATAAAAAGAAATAGCATCTAAATCTTAATAGTACAACCATTACTTTCTGTCGTGGTCTTAAAAGCTTGTTATCTAGTTCCAACAATATTGGTTTAAATGTGTCATCACCTATCATTTCTTTCAATTCTTTTTTGAATGAAATATACCCGCCTGATTCATAGGCATTTCTGAGCGTTACATATACCGAAAAAAATCCAGAAGCAGAAACTCTTTTCTGAATCCGACTGTCCATATTATCATTAAAAAAATCAACTATTCTCAAATGTCTGTTTTTGCATAATTGCCAGATATTCTTTCGATAAGCATGCGTAAAAGATGTCTCATTTACACGATAATAAACCAACTTATCCGGTATAAAAACAGCTTTATTTATCTTCTTACTTATATAAAGATGAAAAAGATCATCCTCTGGGAAAAAGTCTCTTTCTGAAGGAAAACAATCACAAGAAATCAATGACCTTCTATACATTTTTCCCCAAATATATCCAGGATAATTTTTGTATCCATCTGCATATATCTTTCCAATAATCGGCAACAGATATTCATCAAGTATCTGTTGTTTATCAATTACAAGACTCGGAAATTCATAGGTATTTGTTATAACATTACCATTATCATATTGAAAATGGCTGCAAGAACATACATCAGAACCAGTCTCTATCATTTTTTCAATCATCACTTTAACAAAATCATCAGCCAAAAAATCATCGCTATCTACAAAGCAGATATATTCTGACGTTGCAAGTTCATAACCATCTTTTCTTGCAGAAGAAACACCTTGATTTGCCTTATGAATAACTTTTATCCTGCTATCTTTCTTTGCAAATTCATCACATATTCTAGGACTATTATCTGTAGAACCATCATCAACTAATATGCACTCAAAATTTGAGTAGGTTTGCCTCACAATACTTTCTATACATTGTCCTAAGTACTTTTCCTGATTATATACTGGGACGATTATTGACACAGAAGCTCCCATAAAATCTCTCCCCTTATCTTATCTAATCGAATCGTAATTACATTAAAAATTTTTTTTCAGATATGCTATATAATACATTTTTATCAGTTTTTTCACCGGGTAATATTTCGAGATCTTTAGATACTTAATCTTGTCTCTGAGCATTCTAATATATGGTTTTATCAACTCCTGATAATCATCGATACCTTCTTTTTTCATCTGTTCTATATTTCTCCAAAGGAAATATAAATATCCATCTACTGCAATATCAAATAACCTTTGGTTTCCTAGCTCTTTATAAAAATCTATTCTGTCTATAACCGCTCCCATAGAATCGTCCAGTTCTTTTACGGTAAAACTGCTATTAGTAATGGAATCTGCTCGTTTTCGATAATAGTACAATACATCTGGTATTAAGATTGCCTGTTTTGCTTCGTGAAGGAGACGGTGATACACATATGCATCTTCATGAATCTTCCCGGAAGGATATTTTATTTTATCAACTAGTGATTTTTTATATATTTTATTGATAGGAATAACAAGCTTTACTGTATTTTCAGCAGAAAAGGCTTCGTCTTCCATCTCTTTTTCTGTGATTACTATTTTGGCATTTTGCTTAGCTACGATATCACTTGGAATAGTTTCTCCATCTTTAAACAAGATGTAATTACACATAACTATTCCAGCACCTTCTTTAATTGCTGTTTCATACAATACTTGTATGTATGTCGGATTCACAATATCATCGGAATCAACAAAGCATATATGCTCACCTTTAGCTCGGCTTATGCCTAAATTCCTTACGTCAGCAACTCCACTGTTTTCTTTATGTATAACTACGATTCTGGAATCTTTCAAAGCATACTCATCGCATACTTCTCCACTCCCATCCGTAGAACCGTCGTCAATAAGTATCAATTCAAAATTGCTATAGGTTTGTGAAAGAATACTGTCAAGACATTCCGGAAGGTATTTCTTAACATTAAAAACAGGGACTATTACTGAGACTTGCACGCTATTCATGCTTTTTTATCCTTTTTAATAAGACCATCTTTAAACTTATATAGTACTTTTGTAAATCCGGGAAAAACCTGTAAATAATGAATTTGATCTTCTGATCAATCCCTATATTGTTACATCTGACTGCTTTTAAATATATGTCTTTATATGCCTTTCGCATCTTACTTTTATATTCTTTGCTACCAATTACGTCACTTTCTCTTATATTTTTCAAAATGGTATTAGCATATCCTACATATGTCATTTGTAATAATTCTTTTTCATTATGCCGCGTATAAAAATCTATCTTTTCTAAAGAAGTTGCTATACCGCAATCACACTTTTCTATGCTGGATGAACCTCTTGTGGCTGAGTTTTGTGAATAGTAATAATAATACAATTTAGCATCGGTTATAAGAACCATATCGGCGTTATAAATAGCCTTAAATGTTGTTGCTCCGTCTTCATAATATCTAAGATCTTCAGGAAATCTCACATTATCCCAGAGTCTTGCATCGAATAGCTTCCCCCACACCATGCTATACATGATTCTGTATTCTTCTTTTAATAATAAATCTTTAGCTGGAATGATCTTATCATGTGACGGTTTTGTAGTTACTGCTTCAAAAACTGTTTCATTGTATTTTTTAGTAGTGTTGCAAGGCTGGCACCAGACAATATCAGCCTTACTGTCAAACTGTTTATCTATTAATATTTGCAGGTAGTCGGGATGAATATAATCGTCTGCATCTACAAAGCAAATAAAACTGTTCTTATCCTGGTTTTCCACATAACTAAGCGCCTTATTTCTTGAACTTGCTGCACCTGCGTTAATTTCTGATGAAATACAGATTACTCTGCTATCTGTAGCTGAATAATGCCTGATAATGTCTAAAGTATTGTCTGTAGATGCATCATCAACAACTATAACAGATAAATTCTGATAAGACTGCTTCAATATACTATCCAGGCACCCACCTATATATTTATTCGCATTGTATGCAGGAACTATTACATAAACCCTTTTTCTCATTAATTAAAACCTTCTTTTACGATGAACAATTTTAGTTATTTTGAGAATCAATTTTAAAAAATATTCATATTCCTCTGTCTTATGGAAAATAGCGTAGTTCATAAGATTGGGCACTATCACACACATAAACATCTTACAAACAAATAGCAAATATATATTTGATACGGGAATATTTATACATATAAAGTATGTTAACAATTCCTCGGCTACAAATAAAGTAAAGCATTCAAGTATAAGTAATAAATATTTTCCACTACCCATAAAGAAATATTCATTAAACAAAAGTTTGGCCTTCAAGATCATTTGTACTGACTGTGAAATAATAGTTCCAAGAATAACACCGACAAGTCCTAAGTATTGAACCAGGATCAATGAAACCACTATATTCATTACCATACCAATAAATGATATATATTTATCTTTTTCAAATAAGCCAGCGCTGGTAAGCGTTATCCATAAAGGCGACTTAATGAACTGAAAAAATGCATTAAACATTACGATAAATACTGTAACAACAGGCAATGTCATGTCTTCATTCTTGGACCACACTATAGAAATAAAATCACTGGACAAACAAAATAAGGCTGTCGTTGCAAATGAGGCAACAAAAAGTGTGATAAGCGTTAGCTTTTTAAGAATATTATACACATATTCTTTTCCTTCAGAAGCAATAGCATTACCTATACTGGCCTGCGCAGAATATAGCGCCCCAGATATAAATGTCGATATATAATTGACCAATGTATTATAATTAGACATAAAACCGACAGAAATAACGTTTACAAAAGATGAAATTATAAGATTATCTGTAGATGTAAGTACTGTAGTTGATACTTTTCCCAGAAAGATATTCTGTACATCCTTTAGTATTTTTCTTGTTTCCTGTTTTTCAAGAGATGACTTGGTATCTTCAAGAACAGGATAAGCTTTTTTCACATGCAGGGTTTTGATTAAGTTGAATCCCAGCGTTAATACAATTTCTGCAACAATATATGCAACAAAACTTCTGGTGATCGCCAGCGCAACTATCTTGGCAATGGGTGTGACTATATTATTGATCATAGTGATGTGTCCAATAATATATCCTCTTTGATCTGCTGTAGCCAACGTAAAGTTATATGAATATAAATATGTTATTGCAGTTTTAATAAGGAACAGAACATATATTCCCGTGATATATTTGATGTCAAATGTCGTGTCTTTGATTATATATCGTAAAAAGGGGACAAGGCACATTCCTACTACAAAAATAAAAATTGCTACCATTCTATAAATCCATTTATAGAAATTCATTATTGCAGCAATTTTTTTCTCATCTTTTTCTCTAAGAGGCTTATACAGATTGAAAGTTACTGCCGAACCAAATCCCAGTTCTGAAAGAGACAAAAGAGATAAAATATTCGAAAATAATCCATCTATACCAAGGTATTCTGAATTTAATATATAAATAAAAATAGTTCTTGATATAAATCCAATTGCTATAGTTATTACTGTATTTATTGTTGTCCAAATACTATTCTTAATAACATTTTCACTACGCATCACTTAACAAACCTTTTAATAATATGTTTTTTAATTCTATAATATTGATACAAAAAGTAGTTATATTCCTTTACTGTTTCTATTATTCTCTGCAGCATACCAATATGAGCATCCGGATCTTTTCTATAATCTTCATAATATTTCTTATATACTATCTTGTATCCTGTCCATGCCTTCTTGGGGCTTTTTGTAATTTGCTCCATACCATGCTGTATATAATGGAACAGCACCTTTTTTACTCCGTAAATCCTGTAATTCTTACTGATTCTGAGCCACATCTCATAGTCCTGTCTTGCCGGAAGGCTTTCATCAAAACCTCCAAGCTTAACTAAGGCACTTTTTCTCATAAGACCCTGAGATGTACTTCCGATATAGTCATATTTGAGCTGGTCATGAAATGTAATCTCATCCTTATATAACCTTGTTGTGTAGTACTCACTTACTGTCGGAGGCTCCGTAGATATATCAACAACATCTCCCAGACAATAAACCATAGCTACGTTTTCATCAGCATCTTTAAATCTGGCAAGCTGCATTTCAAGCTTCTCAGGTTCCCATGTATCATCATCATCAAGAAAAGCCACATACTCGCCTTGAGCATTAGTTATACCAAGATTTCTGGCAGCGCATGCCCCTTTATTTCCATCCTGTTTGATGTATTTTATTCTGTCTCTTCCAGAAAATGCTTCTGCAATTAACTTACTTTCTTCACTATTATTCTTATTATCATCTACTATCAGTATTTCAAGATCCTGATATGTCTGATCAAGAACACTTTGTACAGCTTTTTCCACGGCTTCCGGTGGTCTTTTATATGTTGTTATTACTACTGAAACCATTTATGTCCCCTATCTTTTTTCTGATTATCATTTTTTTACATAATAATATCTTGATAAAAAATAGTATTTTATACCTTTTACAAAACCCATAACCTCTATAAACAATAAAGGTTTTCTTCGTGCCTCTATCAATCTGCTACTATTAAAATCGTAATCCTCTATCTTGTTAAGCTCTTTGCCAGCATCCTTTAATGACATGTTCATTAGTTCATGATATAAGAGCTTTATATGTATCACACTAAAGTTACTGATCATATATCGATAATTTATGGAATCAAGATATTCATAAAGACATTTGCTAAGTCTGTTATATTGATTAACTCTTACTATTCCTCTGTCAGGTCCCATAGAAGAATCTGACCTATATAAGTAATAATAAAGTCTTTCATTAGTTACTTTAAGCTTGTTTATGTGCATCAGATAAAACAGATTAAAGCATACATCTTCTGCAATTACAGGCTTAAACACAGGAAATCTGATATTTCTGTTTTTTATAATATCCGCCCTATATAATCTATTCCATACCTCAAAACCACAACCATAGTTTAGGAAATTGTTAGAAATAAATTTCAGTCTTTCTTTATCGGAGCCTATTTTATAATCACCTTCAAGAAAGTCTCTTTCTTTTTGATTAGTTCTTCCACCATCTTTTCTTACATAGGAATGATAATAATTGAAAACATATAAATCGTTGTCTTCTATCCCACGAACTGCAGTTTCAATTAGTTTCAAATCCATAAGGTCATCACTGTCTGCAAAATAAATATATTTTCCAGAAGCTACCTCTATTCCTTTGTTACGAGTATCTCCCTGCCCTGAATTTGGTTTATCTATAACTATTATTCGATGGTCTTTGGCACTATATTCATTACAAATAAATAAACTGTTGTCCGTTGAACCGTCATTTAAAAGAATGAGCTCAAGATTCTTATATGTTTGATTCAGTATACATTCAATTGTATTGCTCAAGTACTTTGAAGCATTATAGATTGGTATGATTACACTTACCAGATCTTCTTTCATCGTATTAATTCCTTTTTGTCATTCTCCATATCCTGTAATACAGGCCTGCATTAAGCTTATATAAAACAATCTCAAATCTCTCTCGTGCACTAAAGCCTTTAGATGCCTTTTCATAACTATTTACAGCACTTAAGAATTCTTTTCTGTAACATTTCTTTATCCCGCCATCATCACTGACTGAACGAGCACAGTTTAAATTGAAATAGCACATCATATGAAGGCAGTGCATAACGCCTTTGCGCCAAAGAGCTTCTTCATTATTATCTCTATAAAAATCTATTCGTTGAAGGTAAGCTGCTACAACCTTGGAATCCCTATGTCCATTCATGACACCAATTATGCTGTCTTTTCGTTGAAGGTAATAATATAATGGAAGATCCACAAAACAGATATTAGAGCATTTATAAAGAGCTTTATATGTTGTAAATTCATCTTCGAATATTTTTCCCTTTGGATATCGAAGCTCTGTAAACAATTCTTTTTTATAAAGCTTATTCCAAGCGACAGTCAGTTCAAGTTTTTTATCTCCGCTATAATAGCGGTTCTGAGCTTTATGCCCGTCCATTATATCTACTTGATGATCTGTCCCAAAAGATACATCTGTTTCATCCGGTTCTCCATCATAAACATACTTGTAAGAACACATGCTTACATCTGAATCCGTTTGAAGTAGTGTATCCATCAATATTTTGAACATATCCCTATGAATATAATCATCAGAATCTACAAATGCCAGATATTCGCCTTTTGCCGCTTCTATTCCTTTATTTCTGGCATCAGAAAGGCCGCCGTTTTCTTTATGGATGACCACTATCCTGGAATCTTTCTTGGCATATTCATCACATATTGAAGCGCATGCATCTCCGGAGCCATCATCTACAAGAATGATCTCAAGATTTTTATATGTCTGTCCTATTATGCTGTCTATGCATCTATGAAGATATTTTTCAACATGATAGATTGGAACTATCACAGTTATCAGTGGATTATTCAAATTATATCCCGTCCTTATTATTTACTTATCAAGCTCGTCTAATAAATCTTTAGAAATATCACTTCTTACTTTTCTGCAAAAAAGATCCGGTACACTTTTTAGTTTCTGATAATCTGCCTTAGTCAGTACGGTTACTTCCCTGGGGAATTCGAAGTATGTCAGGTTTCTCCAATTAACAAGCCATCTGGCTTCCGGTTCATCATACTTATAACATCTGGTCTTGAACCTCGAATTATGCACTACTGTATGAAAATATTCTTCATCAGGAAACTGCATAATCTTCATTTTATGATTAAACCGTGGATGAGATCTTTCAAAATCATCAATATATCTGGCACATTCATCAGTAACAGCCCACTGTGCACATCCATAATATATGTCATAATCGCTGTCATGTTCATGAATAGTACCATTAAAGCCAATCGTAGTAACACTCATGACTATTGATGCTATAGTATTAAGAAGTTTTTTGGGATTTTTATTGGACGCTCTTCCATATGGATTATCTTTCATATAAAAAAGCTTATATTTTCTAGAAAACTCCCAGTCCTTAGTCCCTGCGATAGGACAGCCCCTTATAAACTCTTTCCCCTTATTACTTTCAAAAAATTGCTTAATTTCAACATTAGTCTTGATCGGATAATCAAGATTTTGCATCATCACATAATAGTCATAACTTTTATCACTGTTTAGTGCTGTACGAATCAATTCAAAGCTGGCATGAATAGCATTATATCCACCCCAATAAACCTTATGTCTGTTTGGTGTAAAATAAACACCTCTTATATCTTTTAAAGCTTTTTTGAAAGGTTCAATATCTTGTTTTGCATCTACGTGCACATACATATCAAAATCCGAATCTGCACAAAGTCTTCTTGCACACCTTGCAACAAGCTCGGGATCTGTATGGCACAAATTCAAGAAAGCAATTTTCATAAATCACTCCAATATATTTATAGATTATGCAAAGTCCAAGCTATGTTTTATCGTTTAAACTTATATCCGACCACATGAAGCATTGTTGTAGCCAAAAATAGTAAGTGAAACCATCTCTTTTTTAAAATAACGAATGGTATTCTTTTTACAAGTGAGCCATTTCCTATGGAATATTCACTTATTAGTTTTAAAACTCTTTTATCTTCTACAAAGCTTTTAAATCCTTCGTAGCGCTGTTTTCTGCTTGCATTTGCATTCTTTCCTGAAAGCTGGAAAGCCATCTCTACTGCAGACATAACTATAGTTCCGGCAAAAGTATATGTAATATCTACTCCAGAGCGCTTCTTCACTCTTTCAACAAGCTTCTGTCTTGCATCGTTAAGCTTTTTCTTGCCTTCCAGTTTAGAAAAAGGCTCTCTTTCGTATCTGTATATAGCAGAAGTTGATCTGGTAACCAGATAATAATAACATTTCTGCTGGACATATACTTTCTTACAGCAACTAAGATACTCAGAAATAAAGCAGGTATCCTCTCCTACCTTTAATGTTTCATCAAACTTAAGATCGTTATCTATGATAATGCTTCTTTTACAAAGCATTCGCCAAAGTGCCGGGTTTTCTACGTATAATGAGCCAGGCACTCCGGCGATCCAATTGTTTACGTCTTCATAGGAAAGACCTATAAAAGCAGGCATTACATCTTTGATTACTTCTTCATTCTCATATATATCTTTTGAAAATCTTGGAAGTGAAGTCTCATAAATCTTTCCGTCTTCATACCTGTAATAGCCATATATTACTGCATCTGCTGATTGCTGCTTGATTATATCAACAAGTTCACTACAGGTATATCTTTCCTGAAAATCATCTCCATCAAAGAAAAAGATATATTCTCCGGTAGAAGCTTTTATACCATCATTTCTGGCGGCAGAAACACCTTCATTCAGCTTATGGATTACTTTTATAATATTGTTTTTACTTGCATATTCATCAAGTATTTCTGAAGTTCCATCTGTAGAACCATCATCAACAACTATAATCTCAAGGCTATCTTTCTCATAGTCCTGATCCAGTACACTTTGAAGACATTTCTCTATATAATCCCTGATATTATATGCAGGAATAATGATACTTACTTTAGTTTTCATCTATAACGTGTCCTTTTTTCCATAATCTATTAATACCTGCTGATAATTTTGGCTCTCTTCGTCCGGTAAAATACATTCCAAAGATCAGAAGCGGAAAACAAATAGCAGCATTCATTACATATGCTTCCATGATCGTATAAAGCGTATAAAGTATTATAAATATCCTGTCTCTTACATCCATCCTTGAGTTAAAAACTATCGCTGCTAAAGATATAAGAACAAGGTATACAATACCGTAACATACCATCATCCAAATGTAGCAGTTATCAAAGATCATTCCGTCAATCCAGTAACCCTTCCAATATACCTTTGAGTCGAATTCTACAACCTTACCAAATATAGATAATCCTTTCATATCATATGCGACTGCACCATATAAAAGTCTACCTGTAAACAACTCATTAAGTGTTTCAAAAATGCTTAAAAAGTAGCCATTAACAAATCCTATAATTATGGTTACAAAAAAGATTGATAAAAAAGCATACAGGTATTTTGAAAAAATCTTTAATAAAAACTCATAATATTTTACCAAGCCATTCTTTAACATTGTAAGGGCAATTAAAAAACACGCAAAAGTGATTATGGTCAATGCCGTATTTGAATCACAAAAAATATAGAATACATAGTTGATAAGCCAAAGTACACCTAATTTTAATGGCGTGAGTTTTTTGAAATTAGAATATAAAAACTCCATGGAAATCCAGCAGATATACATAGAGAAAGTATTAGCATGACCCTGATAAAAGGTCATTCTCTGTACACCATTTCGATATGAATAAGGCACACTATATGGATTTGATAAAAAGTTGATCATATATACAATGACATGAATAGATATAAGAAACGCCTTAAATTTCCATACTATATTAAGTACCTTTTCAAGATCAACATCCTGTATTCCAATAAATAGCAACGCTGTAAAATACAAATAAAAGTAATAGCACTTAATACATGTGTACACACATAAGCAAAATAAGCATACCGAAAAGATAAGCTTTGCATATGTGTACCTCTGAGTTATCAGCTTTACTCCAATAATACCTGTAAAAAGCATAATAATAAGATTATCTACTATATCCGGCTTTTTCATAATTACCGAAGAGTCTGTTATATTCTTGTAAGCCAAAAGCAAAAGAGCACATGTATATAACATCTGTATGAAGTTTTGTCTGTTCTTTAAATTTCTTTCAGCCAATGATATAGAACTCATTATCTTTATGCCTTTGCTTTTAATTCATAATAAATTGCAGAGAGTTTTATAAGCCTAAATTTCAACAGTACGTATTCATGTTTTTTATACAGCGGAATCATTTTAAACTTAAGTTTTCTCATTATTTTTGCTGTAACATCGGAGTTGTAGATCCTTTTGATACATTTACTACTATCTTCTGACGCCGCATACTCTCTGCATAAGTTTGTAATTACCCTAAAATAATAAATATCTGCCTTATATCTAAGATCCTTATTACCTATCTCATCAAGATATTTCTGTCCAGCAGTATATAACATATCTGTTATCCTAAGCCTATCGTCCGTTATGCTCTTTCTCATGGCGCTTTCGTCATGCTGCCTGTAAACCAGAAGGCATTTATTGACAAGCTTAAAACTTTTACATTTTTCAAAATAATCATAGACAAAGAGAAGATCTTCGCCTATTTTAATGTTTTTGGGAAATCTAAGATGATACTTATCTATAATATCTTTCTTGAAAACTTTCCCCCAACACTCATTAAAAGAAGATGATGCATACATCAGCTCAAATATATATTTTGAATCCTGACATGTATTATCTTTAAAATCAAAATAAACGTCTTTTCCCCGGCCGTCAGGATATAATATCTTTTTGGCGTATGCCATAAAATCAGGCATATCCATTTCAAGCCTTGAAAAAAGATCTTCAAAGGCATCTTCTTCCAAATAATCATCTGCATCAAGAAATAGGATATATTTGCCACTGGCATTATCTAGTCCATTATTTCTAGCTGTAGATACCCCTCCATTATTCTGATAAATATACCTTATTCGATTATCTTTTCGAATATATTCTTCAATTATGTTTTTAGAATCGTCAGTACTACCGTCATCTATAACTAACACTTCAATATTTAAGTCAGTTTTTTTTAGGATGCTATCAAGACATTCAGAAATGTATTTTTCAGCATTATAGACTGGGATTATTACTGACAGTATAGCCTTATTATTTTCCATTTTTTGAATCCGCTTCAGGGATTATTCCCAAAATAAAATCGTCTTCATCAAGTGTAAACTGCTCTACAAGGCGAGCTTTATTAGAAAACAGCTCCATCACGAATATAACTCCTGCTACCATAACAAATCCTATGGCAAAAAATAACATACGTTTTTCCCATAAACGACCGAAACCGCTGTATGTTCTTCTTGCGCCATCAGCTGAATCCAGAATCTGAACAGCATTAGTACCGGTTATATTCCTCATCTCTATAACAAAGGATTCTGCAACAGCATTCGCAACAGCTTCTGCAACATTAGGATCAGTATAAGTTGCTTCTATCATGATTACGACTTTATCAGAAGATGAAACCTTAAGCAGATCAGCTATTTCAGATGCAGAAAACCCGTACTGAGGCAAAGAAGATGCCGCTCTTTCACATACCTTAGAACTAGTTATTACTTCAGCATAGCTGTTCATAATTATCATTGCATCATTAGATTCCTCTACATTACCATAGCTGTTACTGTAAAGTCTTACATATGATGAATAATAGTTACTTACGTCTGAATTCCATGTAAGAACAATACCTATTGCAAACATTAAAAATGCCCCTGCAAGGCAGATTATTATCTTATTCCAGACGGTTTTAAAACTTATTATAAAATCTTCAAATCGGATATCTTCATTAATATTCATTATTCACTTATCCTCTTTTTCTACCATTAGCATTAACTCTGTATACAAGAACCAATATACCGGAAATCAAAATACATACCACACACGCTACCACACTGACTATCTTGTTGATTCGATAGTTGTTAGTGATAGAAACATCTTCTATTTCATTAGCCTCAGGAGTTGTTACATTAAATGTATATGTCTGTGTAGCTGTCTGATGAGTTATTCCATCTGAATCTACATATGTAAAATAGAAATCAACACTCTGAGAACCTGGGATTGTAAAGATAAGGTATACATCAGCAGTTTCTACGGCGTTACTTGTAAGTGATCCAAGCTCATGATACTGAGGTACTATAGTGCTTCCTGACATATGAAGAACAACATCACCAATGGAAGTATTACCACTATTATGATATGTTACACCAATTCGGTTACCAGATCCTGTTGTTGCCTCTGTTGTAGCATCATAATTATCAACTACGACGATACCGCTATCTGATACAGGAATCTGTACAAGATTAACGATTTCATTATGAGTAATGAATGCATCAGCAAAAGTAAGTGTCAAATAACCAAGAACCTCTGTTGTACTAATTGCTTCAGATGCAACGAGTCTTAATGAAGTATGCTTCTCTTCGGTTTCTTTGAAATATCCAAGATAGCCTACAGCTGTCTTACCATATTCTGCATATATAAGATTATCAGGCTCTGTAAATGTAACGTATGCATTTCCTACTCGCTGAGTATAGCTTGTATTTTTTACTGTAATATTTAATGTAAATACTTCACCCGGAGTAATATACTCTCCACCATCAATACTATAAGATGTGATGACCAAAGTCGCATTATCAAGTGGTTCAGGTTCGATAGCACTTGCCTTAACACCTGCAAACGCAAAAGACGCGGCAAACATAACACATGTTATTAGAAGGATTAAGACAGTTCTTTTTATATTAATAGACTTCATTATCTCTGCTCACCTTCCTTTATGCCGTTCTTATTCTTAGTAAGAATATCAATATCATTCTGAGTAAGTGAATAATTCTTAGGAGTTGATTTGAATTTCCTTCTACGCCTTACTGTCTTTCTCAGATTCTTCTCCTCGAAATAGTTATAATCTTTAATATTCTTTCTATACTGGGATTTTTCCATTCTGTTAGCAATTATTCCGCCATTCTTCTTACCATAAGGAAGAAGAGCCACCTTGGCATCAAATATCTGTTTCTTAGTTGAAATATTTACACCGCCAACCAGAACATACTTGTCTACTGATGGAATTAGAACTTTAGCATCATTTACAATGCTAATTGAAGGCAGATCATAAATGATAAAATCATATTCAAACTTAAATCCAGTGCAAAGAGCCTCCATCTTGTCACTGCATAAAAGTCTTACCGGAGTATTGTACCTTTCTCCGGATGCAATATAATACAGATTTTCATATGATGTGTTACAGATAATCTCTGATTCATCTATATCATCTTCAGTTAAGTATGTTGCAAGATCCATACCTGCCGGCGCACTTATTCTCTTGAATTCGTTACCTTTTCTGAAGTCACAATCAACAAAAAGTGTCTTCCATCCAGCCTCAGACAAAGCAATAGCTATGCCAAGTGCCACTGTTGTTGTTCCAACTCCACTTCCAATACCTGTAAAAAGGAATGAACTAGCCTTATATTCACGCTTCATCTCGTATATACCGACAACTATACGGTCTATCGCTTCGTTGACAGCAGGAGTTTCATTCCCATACAACTCTAAAACTTTTTCTTCCATGCCTTTCCTTCCCTTACTTGGCTAATTATTCCTAGCCCACAGTATATCCATATTACATCAAACCTTATCTACTATAAACAAATCCTATAATATGGTCAAGTAATCTAACAATGTTGAAAGCATGCTACTATTTGTATGCTAGCTGTATTCAAATGCCTTATTTCTGCTATTACTTACAATAAAAAACCGGCAGGAATAAACCTGCCGGCTTGCAAACGCCTTAATTACATTTCAACTATATGATATCCTTCCGAGCTAAAAGCAAGTACAAGCTCCTGGATAAGCTCATCATCGCTTTCATATTTTGCAAGTGCTTTATTAGAAGGAGGATATATTTTTTTATTTCTTTTAAAATCATATAAGCTAAGTAGATGATTTATCACAAATCTATCTTTCCTTAAGTAACGAACAAAGAAATAAATGTCATGTGATATCAGCCAACTGTACATTTCTTCTTTTGAATTAATAACTTCTTTAACATTATTCTCGAAAAACTCTAATAGCCTTGCGTCATCCTCATCACACAGAACAATACTAAACAATGTATTACCATAAGAGTACTTCTTACAATATAATTCGCTCAATACGCACGCTTCCTTTCTGTGAGTATATATCACGAAAACCTCTAACACTTATATTTTATCAATTATAGCTATTTTTCAATATAGTCATAATTACCAATAATTAGTTTTTTAATAACCGATTAAAAATATTGAATTATCCTTTTTTGTATAAAGTGCTACATTATTATTTTCGCAAAATGTTATCGATGATAACATTTTTGCGATTTTCAAAATAAACAATTGACTTTTTCCCTTATAATGTTATTGTATATATAGTTGTTTATAAAAATATTGTTATTTCTAATAACATTCAATCAAGGGGTATTTAGAATGAAAAAAATTTCTCAATCATTACTTACTAATACAATTATTACTCAGCGCAAAGCTCTTAACATGACTCAGGCACAACTGGCAGAAGCTACAGGTATCAATCGTACCATGTTAAGTCATCTTGAATCAGGCGAGTATATGCCTTCTATTCCTCAGCTCGAAGCTTTGGCTGAAACATTAAGCTTTGATATTGTAGATCTTTTTGAAGATTCTGACAATGGAAATTCTTTACCAAAGGCTTCACCAAAAAATATCGCAGTTGCCGGCACTGGTTATGTAGGTCTTTCACTTGCTACACTTCTTGCTCAGTACAATCACGTAACTGCTGTTGATATCATTCCTGAAAAGGTTGAAATGCTCAACAACAAAAAGTCTCCTATCCAGGACGATTATATTGAAAAATATCTTGCAGAAAAAGATCTTGATCTTACCGCCACAACAGATGGAGCATCTGCATATAAAGATGCTGACTTCGTTATCATTGCAGCTCCAACAAACTATGATGCTAAGAAGAACTATTTTGATACATCTGCTGTAGAAGCTGTAATCGAGCTTGTATTATCTGTTAATCCAAATGCTGTTATGGTAATCAAATCAACTATTCCTGTAGGATATACAGCATCTGTAAGAAAGAAATTCAACACTAACAAGATCATCTTCAGCCCCGAATTCCTTCGCGAATCCAAAGCTTTATATGATAACCTTTATCCATCACGTATCATTGTTAGTACAGATCCTGAAGATGCTGCTCTCGACAAAGCAGCTCATGAATTTGCAGCTCTCCTTCAGGAAGGTGCTCTTAAAAAGAACATCGACACTTTATTCATGGGATTCACAGAAGCTGAGGCTGTTAAGCTATTCGCCAATACCTATCTTGCTCTTCGTGTATCATATTTTAACGAGCTTGATACCTACGCTGAAAGCAAAGATTTAAATACTAGTCAGATCATTAATGGCGTATGTCTTGATCCTCGTATTGGTACACATTATAACAATCCTTCTTTCGGATACGGCGGATATTGTCTGCCTAAGGATACAAAACAGCTTCTTGCCAACTATCAGGACGTTCCTGAAAATCTTATAGAAGCTATTGTAGAGTCTAACCGCACAAGAAAAGACTTCATTGCTGACAGAGTTCTGGAAATAGCTGGAGCTTACGGTAACTCTGAAGCATTCTCCAAATCAAAAGAACACGAGGTTGTTGTGGGCGTATACAGACTTACAATGAAGTCCAACTCCGATAACTTCCGCCAATCTTCTATTCAGGGCATTATGAAGAGAATCAAGGCAAAAGGTGCTAAAGTTGTCATTTACGAACCAGCGCTTGAAGATGGTTCTACATTCTTTGGTAGTGAGGTTGTTAATGACCTTGAAAGATTCAAGAAACTTAGCCATTCAATCATTGCAAACCGCTATAATAGCTGTCTTGATGATGTTAAAGACAAGGTTTACACAAGAGATCTGTTCCAGAGAGATTAATGATTAAAGGTGCTATTGTAAAAATAGCACCTTTTTACTACTTATTTTTCTAACTTATTCCATGATAAATGTTCAGACTTTTATCAATCATCCAGTATAAAGACTTGAGCGGTTTATACTTTCTTTCCATCTTCTGTATATCATTTTCATTAATGATACTTTTTTTAACATTTGAAGATACTCCAAATATATTGTCTTCATTCATCTTATAGGCTAAATTACATTTTTTCAAAAACGCCTCAAAAGCATCATACTTTGCTTTATAGGAATCATTAAAATAAGAATAATCAACTGCTTCATATAGTTCAAAAAGATTTTTAAATTTCCCAAGCTCTTCCGATGAATAACAAGGGATATTATAAAACTGTGCTATTTCTAGAGTTCTAGAATCACAACTGTTCACTACTCCTGGGATTCCAGCCAGAATTGGAACAATATTCCCATGAATCCTCGATCCAAAAGACATACTAAAATTGTTTTCAGACAGATATCCAATCCAATCAGAAACATCAGCAAACATATTTACTTTTTTATCAAAAAGCAAATTACAGCCTAAATAACCATTCTTTCGAACATGCCAGATGATCTTTTTAACATTTCCATCTGTCATAAAGCCAGGAGAATATAAATACTCGCCATACTCATCCTGGTCAAAAAATTCGCTTTGGGGATATAGTTTAAAAATATCACGATAGCGTTTAGTTTTTAGCTCTTTATTATGCCCATTTACAGCAACTTTAAGATTATTAGAAGAAATATTTTTCTTGATTATTTTAAGATCTCGTCCACGCTGATAGATTGAAGGACACCCACCAACAAAAGCTTCTGTAAAGCCTAATCTATCAAAGAATTCCTTAGTAATATACCCCCGAAGACATATATCTCCCCCGGTAGAATAGACCGCATCTATAAAATCAGCAGCCTCGTTACCAATTTGTCTTACAAGACTATCAACTGATTCTTCTTTACCAAGCTGGATTCCACATGAGATAACATATACCGGTATTTTCAGCTTCTTTATAAACTTCGTATTTTCAACAAGACGATCTGCAAATTCCACCGAAAATATATTTGCGCATGGCATAAGAACTGCATCATAATTATCATTTACAGAATCCACATTTCCTGAGTAATCATAAAATGAGTACTCAAGATCATCTCTATACAGTTCGGACAGTATTCCCTGATACCAGACCTTATTTCCATAATTTGGATAAGACGTATATCCTTCTTTTATCAATCTTTCCTTCAACGAGGAATAGTCTGTAGGGTTAAAAACATCATACTCTGACTTACTACTTCTTATATAGATAAGTAGCTTTTTTACCAACGTTTCTTTTCTCATATATTCTTTCCTTTACATATTAAGCAAAAACAACTAGTCACATGGAAATAACAAAAAAGACTCATTTAGTTTTTAATATTTTCTTGTACCCTTGTTGAGTATATATCCCATGAACGCACCGATAACTCCTCCAATAATGTGCGCCATATTAGATACATTATCTGCAACAAACAAACCATCATAAATCTGCTGACCGATGTAGATAACAGCCACCAGTATAAATGTAAGTGGAATTTCTCCCTCTTTAAAACCGGTAAATGAAGACAGCATGATAAATGCAAATACCACACCACTTGCACCGCATAGTCCAACGTTTGGGAAGATAATGTAATTGATAAGGGATGTGATAACAGCCGTTATTAATATAACTTCGATCATTACTTTGCCGCCGTTCTTCTCCTCAAGCATTGGTCCAAGAAGTAAAAGGTACGAAGCATTGCCAATAAAATGGCTCCATCCCGCATGCCCAAAGATATATGTTATGAATCTAACATATGTAAGTGGATCTGTAAGTGATGAATGGTAAGTCATAAATAAAAGCTGGGTAATAGTTCCCCCTGTAAGAATCCCAGCAAGTGTAGCTACAAAACATATTGCTACAAGCCATAAAGTCACTGGTGCATTAAAAGAAATTGTTAGTCGTCTTTTCATCGTTAATGTCTTCTGGCTTAAGCAGCCTCCCCTTCCTAAGATATATATATAAGACCATAAATCTTATGTAAATGCAAATTCTAGTATGCTGACTCGTTAACTTAACAAATCCTTGGTAGCCCCTCACCCTGAAGGATATCAATAGAGCGCTTTCCTCCGATCCTGGTCTTTAAGATAACTTCACCGGCATTTTCAGATTTAACTTCTCCAATAATAGCAGCATCTTCCCCGTATTTGCTACCTTGAATTATCTTAAGTGCCTTGTCTGCATCTTCTCTATCTACTATAGCAACAAGTTTTCCCTCGTTCCCCATATATATGGGATCAAGACCCAGAAGTCCACAAAAGTCCTTAACTACCTGCTTTACAGGTATAGCTTCATCCTCAATATAGAACGTCTTACCGGAAGCCTCTGCCAGTTCTTTTAAAACTGTTCCAAGTCCTCCTCTTGTAATATCTCGCAATGTCCTAACTCTTATATTATTAGACAAAAGATTCTCAACCATATCTACCAAAGGAGCATTATCACTGGTGACATTGGTGTCAATTTCCATTCTTTCAGATAAAATAGCTGCATGGTGGTCTCCCATGGTGCCTGACACTATTATGACGTCTCCGTCACATGCATTTGAAGCCTTTATATCAACTCCATCCGGTACTATTCCGACTCCTGCAGTATTAATATAAAGCTCTCCAGATCCATTGACCACCTTGGTATCACCCGCTACAATCTGTACTCCTGCTTCTTTTGCAGTCTCTGCCATAGAATGAACTACTCTTTTTAGCAGATCAATCTTAACACCTTCTTCAAGAATAAAGCCACATGTAATATACTTTGGTACAGCTCCTCTCATAAGAAGATCATTGACCGTTCCACATATGCAAAGTCTTCCAATGTCTCCGCCTTTAAACTCAGGAGGAGTAACGACAAAGCTGTCAGTTGTAACTGCTATCCTCGCAGATCCCTCTACAACTGCACTATCTTCCATCTGATCGAGAGTGTCATTTTTAAATTCACTCGCAAATATTTCATGTATAAGTTCTGAAGTAGCGCTACCCCCACTACCATGAACCATTGTGATTATATCCTGCTTCATTTATTTTCCTTTCCGTTAACCACGTCTATTATTCGAATAATATGTAAAGCATCCGCCCTCTGTAGACACCATGCAGGCGCCCTGCGGTGTCATAGGCGTACAAACCTTGCCATAAAGCGGGCACTCATAAGGCTTCTTTTTGCCCATAAGAACCTGATCGCAGCTGCAAGCTGCATTGATTTTATGATCATCTGTTAGATCATAGCTGCCTGCATCAAATCTGGAATATTCTTTTTTTAAAACCATTCCGGACCCTTCAACAATTCCCATTCCGCGCCATGCTGCAGAACTTTTTTCAAAAAATGTGTTTATAAGGTCTCTTGCCTTTTTATTACCATCTTCATTAACAACTGAAGGATAGAAGTTCATGACCTTTCCCTGACCATAAGAATTAACAATTCCGTACAGTGCGATTAAGATCTGCTCTCCTGAAAAACCTGCAACTCCAAAAGGTATATTGTATTTAGAAGCGGTCTTTTCAAAACAGTGCGAACCTGTTATAACAGACACGTGACCAGGCGCTATGAATCCGTTTATAGGAGCTCCGCTATCGCACAGCCATTCTATGACTTCAGGCATAGTCTTAAGAGCAGTCAACAGTTTTATATTTTCTAAACTCTCTTCAACTATAGTCTGCATCAAAAGTGCATATACCGGCATAGTTGTTTCAAAACCAACAGCAGCAAAGATAAAAGTTGTATCAGGCTCTTTTTTTGCAATATCAACTATATCCAAAGGGCTATAGACCATCTCAACTCTGGCGCCCTGACCTTTTATCTGAGATAAGCTCCCTTTTTGTCCAGGAACTCTGATAAGATCACCAAATGTGACAATGCAGGTATCCGGATTCATTGCTAGATCAAGAAGGCGATCAACATATGAAGACGGCGTAACGCATACAGGGCATCCAGGTCCTGATATTAAATGTATTTTAGGGGAAAGAAGTCCCGGAATTCCATTTTTGGCAATAGCTCCTGTATGACTTCCGCATACTTCCATAATATTCATTTCAGGGCCGTCATAAGTGCCCAAATATTCAATGACTTTGTTTAAATCCATGATCGGATATTTTCTCCCTAGATAATTTCTATTAAAATGCTTCAAGTTCGCCAAAAAGCTTCTCAATCTCTTCAGCTTCAGACTGAGATACTTTCTGTATTATGCATCCCGCATGAACCAAAACCCTGTCACCTTTCTTTACATCTACAAGTCCCATTCTTGCATTTACAGTATTACCATTGAAATCCACTATGGCATTTTTATCTTTTATTTCTATTACTGTTCCCGGTAATGCTACACACATATCGTTATTTCCTTATTACTACTAATTACTTTTTATTTATATTTACTAATTACTAATATATTATTATTAATCAACTGCCCACCTTTATTGGCACAGTTTCCTTTTTACTTTATAATATCTTTCTTATAACTATGTAATATCGTCATTATTATAATTTCACTATTTCTACATTATAACTGCACTTTATACGTTATTTCTCACGACGCATTGTGATAAATAGAGCTGCCCAAGCGCTATACCTCCATCTCCCGGAGGTACAATACTGTTTTGATAAAGCTCGTATCCTTTTCGTTTGCAAATAGTCTGAATATCAGTATTTAAAATACGATTCAAAAAGCTTCCGCCGCTAATAGCAAGCTTTATTTGGCCCAAATCGCCTACTTCCATATTTCCGGAAAGCTCTTTTTCAGAAGCAGAATTCTTTATTATCCTTTCAGCAAGCTTCACTGTCACATCTGATAATGCCTTGTGAAAAGAAAGTGCAAGCACTTCTTTATCTTCGCCCGAGGCTATCAACCTGCACATATCAGCTATAAGCCTTGACCCATCAAGATAATAAAAATCATCATTCTTGATGATCTTTATCTCAAGATTCAATAAATCACTGATTATTACAGCATCTGGTTCTATTTTAGTCAGCTCATTGGCTTTCACCACGCTTGTGTTAACCTTCACTAGATTATTTGTATTCGCAGCTTTAAGTTCAGACTTCGCTAAATTATGTGCCTTTCTAGCACAAATTTCAAGTTTTGCAGGGCACTCACCTTCATAGGTATTATAACAACAAATACCAAGAAGTGCTGAAACCGCGTCAAACAGGCGTCCCATGGACGATGAACGTATCGTATTAATGTCATGATCCAGCGCTGCTTCTAATAATCTGATATCCGGAATCTGATCATCTTTAAAAGTATCTTTAACGCGCCCAAATACTAATTCTATATCTTTTTTGTCTATATATCCTCTGCCCTCTGCTTCATGAAGATAACAAAAAAGTGTCTTAGCTGCATCTTTTGAGCTTTCATCTCCGCCAGTCATCTTCACAGGTAATAGGCTTCCCATGTGCTTAACGCTAACATTCCTGCGGTTTTTAAGATCACCATCTTCAAGACCGCCATTTTGAGCATCTTCTATATTGCATAAAAAGAATTCGCTTCCCCAGATGCTTCCATCGTCACCATAACCAGTACCATCATAAGCTATTCCAACAAAAGTACCCTTTATATCATGCTCACAAACTGCCGCCATTACATGAGATAGATGGTGCTGAACCTGCAATACATTGCTGCTACCACCGGCCATATTCTCAGCCTTTTTTACAGAAATATATCCCGGATGTTTATCGCAAACGTATCTTTCAGGCTTTATATCCAGAAGATCTTGCATATGACTAACCGCCTTGTCCCTTGCGTTGGCAGCTTCAAGGTCATCAAGATCACTAAAATGAGCCGAAAGATATGCCTTATCAGCTTTACCCAGAGCAAAAACAGCCTTGAGGTCTCCTCCTGCAGCAAACGTCTCTTCCTTAAGTTCAAAAGGAAGATCAACAGGCCACGGAACAAGCCCCCTTGCCCTTCTAATGATCTGAACAACATCTCCGTTAACCTGATATATAGAATCATCAAGTGGTGTGAGGATCTTCCTTTCATGCGACAACATAAAATCCGGCCCACCAGTTCCAAGATATTCCTTCATGACTCCTGGATCTGTAACAATTGGCTCGCCGCCTCTGTTACCGCTTGTCATAACAAGTGGCCCAGTCTCTTTTAGCAAAAGAAACTGAAGCGGACTACATGGAAGCATAGCTCCTATCCTATCACTTCCTGCAAGCACTTCTTTCGCAAAAGGCAGGTCTTCATCAGGCACATCCTTTATATCTAATAAAACTATCGGTCTTGGATTTGATCTTAAGATCTCCTCCTCTTTTTCAGACACCTCACAGTATTTCTTTATAGAATCAATATCCGAAAACATTACAGCAAATGGCTTTGATTCTCGATTTTTCCATGCTCTAAGCCTTCTTGCAGGTTCGCACATATATGGAGAAAAAACAAAATGAAATCCGCCAATATCAAGTACCGCACCAATTTTTCCTTCATTTATGCATTTTACGGCCTTTTGCAAAGCTATTTCATTTGTATAATTCACTTTACTAACATGATTATTGTTATTATCTATACTTTTTTTGCTACTAATGTTTTTTTCTTGATTAGAAGAATGTTTTTCTTCTACACTAATCGTATGACTAAACAAGTCACCCTTATGATCCATATCGACATCTTCGAATTTAAGCTGTGGACCACATTTGTGACATGAAATCGTCTGAGCATGTCGTCTGACATCGCCCCTCTTTGTATATTCATTAAAACAATCCGGACACATTTCAAACATGTCCATTGTTGTAGTGTCTCTATCATATGGAACTGTATGCATTATTGAGAACCTGGGTCCGCAAGACGTACAGCTTATAAAGGGATATCTATAACGATTGTTATTTATATCAAGCAGTTCTTCTACACATCTATCGCATACAGGAAGATCCGGCGGAAGAAGCCTGACCTTATCTTTATGGCTTCTGCTATCCACTATCTTAAACTGCGCCCTAACGCCTATCTCAATGTAGCCTGCACATTCCTCATCAAATACTTCTTTAGAAATCTCTTCAGAAGAAATACTATTTATAACCGCACCATACGGCGGATAACTTTCGATATTACAGGTAAACTTATTAAGGCTATCATCATCTGCACACGCATAGATAATAACAATACCACCGGAATTTCTTACAATTCCGCCAATATTTAGTTCTTCAGCACATTCTGCCACAAAAGGCCTGAATCCTATTCCCTGGACAAGTCCTTTTATTGTAATACGCACATACCTATTCATATTTACCATAATCTCTATAAAAACTTCAAAAAATCATGGGGAATGGCATTAGCCATTCCCCAAATAAAATGTATAAATTATTTCTCTGCACCAGGCTGTACCGGAGCTGCCGGCTTTTCCGGTTCCGGTGGACGATCATAATGTGCAACAAACTTTTCACTTCCAGGTGTCTGATAACCCTTTTCCATATGCAGACACTTCTTAGGACACTTCTGAGTGCAGTATCCGCACTGTATACAGTCAAATCTGTTGATCTCCCATGTACGTGCTGTTCTGTCAACCTTGATAGCTCCTGATGGGCAGTTTATAGCACACAGTGTACAGGATATACATTTATCAATCTCAATTTCAATGTGACCACGGCTACCCTCAGGATAAACCGCAGGCTCAAATGGATACTTTGTAGTAACCGGCTTTTTGAAGAGGTTACTAAGCATCGTTTTCTTAAAAGTCATTAAACTCATGATGTTTTTTCCTCCTTCAATCAGCGTTCTGTACATGAAATACAAGGATCGATACTTACAACAAGAGGACCTACGTCTGAATAATCAGCCCCCTTGAGCATCTCGCAAAGTGGTGCAATATTAGCAAAGGTGGGGGTACGGATTCTCATACGATCAAGAATTTTTGTACCATTACCTTTAACATAATAAATTGCCTCTCCTCTCGGCTGCTCTATTCTCATGAAATATTCGCCCTTAGGGAATCCTGCAACCTTAGTCTCAAGCTCTCCTGCAGGAATCTTTGCAAATGCCTGACGAACAAGATCAATACTCTGGAACAGCTCTTTTATACGTACTTCAAGTCTTGCATAACAGTCACAATCATTTGATACAATAGGTTCAATATCAAGTTCACCGTAAGCACAGTAACCTGTAAGACGGATATCATTCTTTATTCCGCACGCTCTTGCAAATGGACCTACAGCTCCGAGTTCATGTGCCTGCTGGGTTGTAAGAATTCCAATACCCTTTGATCTAGACTGAACTGAGTAATCTTCCAAGAATACCTTAGCAATATTCTTTATCTCTTTTTCCAGAACATTCATCTGATCAAGTATGAACTTCTGCTGATCAGCATTTATATCGCGAAGAACGCCACCAACCTTATTAACAGAGAAAATAAGACGTCCGCCACATGTCATCTCATGAATATCAAGAACCTTCTCACGGATTCTCCATGCTTCATAGAAAAGAGATTCGAATCCAAATGCGTCAGCTGCAAGACCAAGCCACAAAAGATGTGAATGAAGTCTTTCAAGCTCAGACCAGATCGTACGAAGATATCTTGCTCTGTCCGGAACCTGAACATTCATGATATGCTCAACAGCTTCAACATATCCAAGTCCATGTCCAAATGAGCAGATACCACAGGTACGCTCTGCTATATACATCATCTCATTGAAGTCTCTCTTCTCAGCAAGTCCTTCAAGACCTCTATGAATAAAACCTATACTAGGAATAGCCTCTTCAACCACCTCATCTTCGATAACAAGATCAAGATGCAGCGGTTCCGGAAGAACCGGATGCTGGGGGCCAAATGGAACTACACTCTTCTTACCCATTAGTTCTGACCTCCTTCATTATTATTAGCTGCAGCTGCGGCTTTGGCAGCCAGTGCTTTAGCCTTGGCTTCAGCGATTGCCTTTGCTTTAGCTTCTTCAGCAGCTCTTGCCTCTTCTTCAGCCTTTCTTGCAGCTTCCTCTGCAGCCCGCTTCTCTTCTTCTATGCGCTTTTTCTCATCTTCTTCAGCCTGAGCCTTCTTCTCAAGAGCACCAGCTGGAAGCATAGGAGCTTCTTTCTCGATACGGTAGAACTTTCCATGATAGTCAACATCTATCATTTCGATATTTACATCAAAAAGTTCAGCCATCTCATTTTCATAGAAAACCGCGTATGGATATACCTTACAAATACTTGGTACCTGCTCGAATACCTCGATTACAACGCGAAGCAGAGAATACTGATAAGTCTCATCATCAGCAAAAGTATAGCTAAGCTCATACTTCTCATTTACATATGCAACGCAGATCTGTGACAGACGAAGACCTGCCTCTTTTTTCTTCATAACCTCGAACAGGAGCTTATCTACAGGGATAATCTCATGAATCTGTTCTGGATTCATAACATTGCTCATTAGTTAGCTCCTTTCTGGCTCTTAACAAGTGCATCATGTTCATCCGAACGCTGCTGGAAAAGAGCTACAGCCTGAACGATACCATCGATGATAGACTGTGGTCTTGCAGCACATCCCGGAACATAGATATCTACAGGAATAACAGTATCAGCTCCGCCTAAAACATTGTATGTCTCCTTGAAGATACCACCAGTACAAGCACATACGCCAACTGCTACAACAACCTTCGGACGAGGCATCTGATCGTAGAGCTGCTTAACAACAGGTGCATTCTGTGCATTAATACCTCCTGTAATAAGGAAAATATCTGCCTGCATAGGGTCACCTGTATTCACAACGCCAAGTCTTTCCGCATCATATACGGGTGTCAGCGCTGCGAGAACTTCTATATCACATCCATTACAGCTCGATCCATCATAATGGAGGAGCCAGGGGGATCTTTTTACATTCATCTTAATCATCCTTTCTCACATCAGCCGATCAGCATCAGAACCATCAGGTTAACGCCGCCTGCCAGAAGTGTTATGAACCAGCTAAGTTTCAGCATGTCCTTCCACTTCATACGTGCTGAAGTATTGTCTATAAGAATCTCCAGGAAATAAGTAGCAAGTATCACAAGTACAGCTGCAAGATAGCTCCATGGATTCTTATTGATAATGAAAAGAGCTTCTACAGAAAGCATGAGCATTGTCTCATACCACTCTGTGATCTGGAAATAGGCAAGGTTCTTAGCTCCCATCTCAGTTGTAAGACCCTTTACAAGCTCCTGGTGAGGATGATGAGACTGAGCGCTGTCAAAAGGAGATTTACGCATCTTAATAGTAAGAATAAATACATAAGCTACAAAAAATCCCGGCATCTTGATAATAGCGCTTGTATCCTGGTTTATGATCTCATCGATCTCGAAAGATCCTGTTGTAAGATAAAAACCTACAGCTGCAAGAAGCACAGCTGGTTCATATGCCATATCCTGAACCAGTTCACGTAGACCACCCATAGTACTCATAGGAGATCCTGTAACTGTTGCTGCAAAATATACAAATACAGCAGCTGAAGACAGAACGAAGAAGATCATAAGAAGATCAACTCCAGCATAGAACATACATCCTGTCATTATAGTAAGAAGAAGGTATGACAGAATAAGGAATGACTGAGATCTGTCAACTACGATAACCTGCTTCTTAAAAAGCTTGATAACATCAAACAGTGGCTGTCTTATCGGAGGTCCCACACGTCTTTGCATTCTGGCAGAGATCTTACGGTCAAAGCCTTCAAGGATTGAACCAATAAGCGGAGCCAATACTATGTAACAAAGAATAAGTATCATTTTTGTCATAAGATTGTACCTCCGAGTGTCTGGGATATGATCATACTGAGCATAATAATAAGTACTGCCGCTGTAATAGCCATACTTGGAATCATAAGCTTACGCTGACCGCATACATTCTTAAAATAAAGGTTAGAAAGGACAAGCTCCTTATCTTCACCCATAAAGCCAACGAACGCATCATTTTTACCTGTATTAATACCGTTCATATATGACAGCTTCTGATTAGCCTGCAGTTTCTTGTTATGGATAAATGCAAGAATAGGAACTGCAAAGAAGAAGCATATTAATATAATAAGTATATATAAAACATTATTGCCGATAACCTGCTTAGACTCGCCAAACATCTCAACAAGAAGCGGATCCACATATGTTGAAGACAGCAGCGGGAACAGCACGCAAAGGGCGATCATAAGTATCGCATGTATCGTAAGAGAGATCATCTCATTACGCTTTGTAATATCCCTTACTACAGGCTTATTAGTATGAGCTATAAGCTTACCAAGCCATTTGGTCCAGTAGAAAGATGTTGTAGCTGAACCAAAGCAGATGAAGAATACCAGCATGATATTTCTTTCATCAACTGATGCCTTAAGAGCTGCCCACTTAGAAATGAGCATTCCAAAAGGAGCAAGGAACATTCCACAGATTCCAATAAACATAAATACAGCTAGTACAGGAAGTCTGTATAAAAGACCATGCATATTTTCAACATCACGGCTGTGGAGAGAGTTCTCTGTAGCACCTATATCCTGGAAAAGGAGTGATTTTGAAATTGCGTGGAATATCATAAGGAAACATCCTGCCCAAATTGTCTCAGGTCTACCAACTCCGGCACATGCAACCATTAGTCCAAGGTTAGATATAGTAGACATGGCAAGAACCTTCTTACCATCGCTCTGAGCTATAGCCATTATGGAAGCTGAAAGGAATGTAAAACCACCAATAAAAGAGATCATTGTTCCTGTCAGTGTACCTGACATTGCAGGTGCAAGACGGAAAAGGACATAAATTCCGGCTTTAACCATTGTTGCTGAGTGAAGAAGTGCAGATGAAGGTGTAGGTGCGACCATGGCTCCCAAAAGCCATTTTGAAAATGGAAGCTGAGCTGCCTTAGTAAGAGCTGCAAACGCAATAAGAGCAACACCTATGATTGCAGCCTTAGAATATGAATCTCCGTGTACCTGAGCAAGCTCTACCATAGCCTTAAGAGATACAGTATGCTCTTCAATGGCAAAATACAAAATTCCTACTGTAAGAGCACATCCGCCCAAAAGGTTGATCCACAATGCTCTGAAGGAATTGAATATAGCTTCCTCTTCCTGAGTATATCCAATAAGAAGGAAAGAACATATACTTGTTGTCTCCCAGAACATTTCGATCCACATAAGGCTTTGTGATAAAACAAATCCAAACATAGCTCCCACGAAAATAAACAGTATCATAAAGAAATAGTATCTTCTGTCCGGAATATTCGTGTGATAATGCTGATAACCATGCATATATCCAACAGCATAGATAATGATGAGTGAACCTATGATTCCGATGATTATACACATAAGGATTGATAGATGATCTACGCGGATATGCGCGATTCCATCTACATCAAACTTCGGCCCGAAAAACTCAAGCCATATGATTGCAAATGTCGGAATTATTGACATAAGACTGATCCATGGACGCTTGTACTTAAAACTAAGAAAAGTAGCAACGCACATGAGAACCAGATCAGCAGTAAAAATCAGCTTGTCAACATCCCTGGTCTGAACATAAAATTCCTGCGGTTCAAATCCAGAAAGCCCCCATTGAACAACAAGAATCCCTACCGTGATCATTATGATGACGGCACTTACATAGGCGATTGCATTTCTTATCTTATTAATTCTGATACAATACATGAAAACAGAGATAATAAGCGGAAAGCAAATAAGAAATGGTATTTCCCACATATTTGTAAACTCCTCCTGGTATTATGATTGCATAAAAAAAGCGCAAGAATATGAGTACAGATCGGCTGAGCCAATGCCTAAATCGTCTCATAAGCTACGCCTTTCAATAAGCCACAATCTAATATACATCGAAACACGTTCTAATTCTAGTTAAAAGTTTCACAAAATATATGGCAAATCTCTATGATATGTGCTAAAGTTAGTTCGATTATTTTAGCTATTTTTACTTAATCGAATTACTATTTATATTTTTATATAAATTATTAATATGACATAAGGGTCAAAATGAACTTTTGGCACCTACCTCATTAATATATGGAGTTTTCATACTCCGGAAAGAATACTATCATGCATGAAATGAGTTATATAATGCGCCTTGCCAAAATGGCGATAGATACTGCTACTAGCAATAATGCAAAATCTGTAGAATCCGTCTCTATACAAGTCGGCGAAATGACAGGCCTTATTCCTGAATATCTAAAACGTTATTATCCTAAAGCTGTCCAGGGAACTATACTTGAAGGTTCTATGCTCCAAATAGAGTATCTTCCGGTACTCGTTAGATGCAGAAACTGCAGTTGTGAATATCATCCAGACAGAAGCAACGAATATCTGTGCCCTTCCTGCCGTGGTAGCGGAAGTGATCTTCTAAAAGGCAGAGAATTTCTTATCAAAAATATTGTTATAAATGACTAAATTAACATGCAGCAATTAATCAGCCTTAAAATATTATATCTAAAGCATTTTCTGCCAATAAACCCATTACAAAATTAATGTCAATTATTAAAAAAGCATAAATTCACCATATTAACTCCAGCCCTTCAAAGTGCTAAAGTCTATATTATATTTAATCAAAGAAATAGCACAAATATTATATATTTTGGAATAACAGATTCTTAAAAGCATAATATTTCTAATTTATAAATCGTTAGGGTGCAAGGGAGCATATATGGGAACAAATACATATCTCGACGAGGTCTTAAGAAGATATTCAAGTTCTTTTGATCTTTACAGGGATTATTCCATTTACGGCGAAAAGTATCCGGCATACGGATACTTTTTTTCATTAGGAGAAAAATACGTTCTGAAAAAAGAGGCTAATCTCTGGTCCATTCGGGCTTATGAGCATGTCCTTTTCTGTCAGACAGATACTCTTACCACAGAATACATAGATCATCTTCATAAAGTAATGGAGGATCATATGGAGCCTGAACTTGTAAGAAAAGGCCAGAAATATCCTGAAAAAGATCATATGATCTCATACCTGACAATAGTTGTGATATCTGAAAACACTCCAGACAAAGAAACCATCAAAAATATAAGAAAGTTTCGTTTTGATAAAGGTTATCTTTTTAATTTCAGGGGCCATAGCGAAGGCGGCTTTCTATGTGCATGTCTTGATTCCAAAGAAGTATATACCAATTACAGTGGACGAAGACTCAAGAAAATGTTTGAAGACGTTTTTAGATTCATTGAAAAAAAGGCTTCTTAAGGCCTACATATCTTTTTTGCATAAAGATGCTCTTATAGCCGGATGGGCCAAAACAGATCATAAACAAAAACAGCTCATTAAACCACTCTTACTGCAGACTGGTTTATATACAGTATCAGGTTAGTCCATGATTTCTTCCTGATACCAATTCAATCAAAATCATAAGGAGGAGATAGTATTATGAATGCAGCAGTATTATTAATTGTCAGCATAGCTATTCTTGCATGTGGATATGTATTCTACGGCGGATGGCTTGCTAAGCAGTGGGGCGTTGATCCTAAGAGGAAGACTCCCGCTCATGAACTTGAGGACGGTATGGATTATGTTCCTGCCAAGACCCCTGTTCTTATGGGACATCACTTTTCTTCAATAGCAGGTGCAGGCCCTATCAACGGACCTATTCAGGCCGCAGTATTTGGATGGGTTCCGGTTCTTTTATGGGTACTCATCGGAGGTATTTTCTTTGGCGGAGTTCATGATTTCGGAGCTTTGTTCGCATCTCTTCGAAATAAGGGCCAGTCTATCGGTGAGATCATCGACAACTCTATGGGCAAGAAGTCCAAGAGACTTTTCCTTACATTTGGATATCTTACTCTTCTCTTGGTAGTAGCAGCATTTGCTTCTATCGTTGCCAGCACATTTGGTACAACAACAGCTGCCGGCGTAGCAGTTGAAGGCGCTACTCTTGCAGCAAATGAATCAACAGCAATGATCTCTTTCCTTTTCATTGCTCTTGCAATAGTATTCGGTTTCTTCGTATATAGAAAGAATGCTCCAATCGGTATCGCATCTATTTTCGGCGTTCTTGGTATCGTTGCAATTGTTGCAGTAGGACTTAAGTTCCATCCAATTGCTCTTACCTATAACACATGGATGATCGTGATCGGTGCATATATCCTTGTTGCATCCGTTACACCTGTTTGGATCCTTCTTCAGCCACGTGATTACCTCAGCTCATTCCTTCTTTACTTCATGATCGCTGCAGGTGTTATCGCAGTAATCGGAGCTGTTGTTACAGGTAATGGAAACTTCTCTGTTCCTGCATTTGGTGATGCTGCTCTTAAAGGAACAGGCGTATTTACAACAGGTACAATGTTCCCTGCGCTCTTTGTAACAATCGCATGTGGTGCTATATCAGGTTTCCATTCACTTGTATCTTCCGGAACAACTGCTAAGCAGCTTGATAACGAAAAAGACGCAAAACCTGTTGCATTTGGTTCAATGCTTATCGAGTGTGTTGTTGCTGTTATCTCACTTTGCGCTATCGGCTTTGTATGGGTATCTGCTTCAGACGGAACATATGCATCTCCTACACAGGTATTTGCAGGCGGTCTTTCTGCTATGATCGGATCTTTCGCAGGCGAAGGTGCACAAAGTGTTATGTATCAGATGCTTATCCTTGCAGTATCAGTATTCTGTCTTACATCACTTGATACAGCTACAAGACTTGCAAGATATATGCTTCAGGAGTTCGTACTTGAAAACGGACAGAGCTACAAAGATGCTAAGGGTATCGGTCGTATCGTAGGTAATCCAATCGTTGCAACAGCTATCACAGTAGTTCTTGGTGTCGCTCTTGGTCTTACAGGCTATACTAAAATCTGGCCACTCTTTGGTGCAGCTAACCAGCTCCTTGCAGCTCTTGGTCTCATCGCTGTTTGCACATGGCTCGGTCAGGCAGGCAAGAACAACAAGATGTTCTTCGTACCTATGGTATTCATGCTTGTTGTAACTATTGTTTCCCTGGTTCAGACAATCATTGCCAAGGTTAAGGCATTTAATGCAACAGGCGACGTTTGGGCTGTAATTCAGGCTGCTATTGCCGTTCTTCTTGTTTCACTTTCACTTGTACTTGCTCACACAGCATTCAAGACTTTGAAAGCTCAGCATGATGCTAAGAAAAATAAGAAGGCTGCTTGATAATTCTTCCTTAACAACATGATCATATTAGCGTCTATGGCGCACTCAAAAAAGCTGGTGGTCACATAAGTGATCTCCAGCTTTTTATATTTACTTTTAACAAATCAATATAATAACCCCTTCAGCTTCTGAAGGGGTTTATAGCATATCAAAATATCTTTTATATATCAGCTAATGCCTTTTAACAGATCCCTGATATCGCCAATGCTCTTTTCCTTAACATATTCCGGCGTGTACGCTCTAAGCCACTTTCCATAGGCGTCAACAGTCATTTTTCTTGGAAGCGATACGCCAAGCTTTCTATGGATCATAATAGCATCTTTTAACTGATTTGCGGTTGCCTGCATATGTGCCTCCTTTTCCGGAATATAATTCCTGCATTATAAAAAATGTTAACGGAAATCCCCCTCACGCACATAAAACATGTTCAAAGAGGAGCGTGTGCAAAAAAGTTATCGGCAACCTTGAGCAAAAACTTTAGTACTGATTTGAATTTTTTTAAAAAAATTTTTCCAAATACCGAAATCCGTTCATAGCATACGTTTATTCGTCATATTATTATTTATTATTTGTATATTTTGGTATAAAATTAGACTATAAGGAACTTTCAGTAATTTAATTCTTCACTATCATTTTCTTATTTATATAAAAATTATTTACTGATATATGACTTTTTGTCACTTCGTTCCAAAAGTCATGTAAATAGGCCAATTGAGAACGCCTTCGGTGCCTAGCCTATTTACCTACCGATTCACTTTCTTACGAAATCCGCAGTAAATGCAGATTTCTGATTCAGAGTTGCGAAAACATATACTATTTGAAAAATTCGGAATGTATATTATTAGTATATTTTATTTCTGATAAATTTAGTTTTATAAAACAGTAACCCTTATTTCCCTATTCACCGAATGGAGGTTATTATGCAAAAAGATGATTTCCGAAAACACTTAGATCAGCTCATAGCCCAGGCAGTTTTAAATCAATCTTCTGATCCCATGCATCGTAATGACTGGATCAAGATCAGAGAATCACTTCAGGATGCACTTAATGCACTAAATGAACTGGATTCTTAAGACATTCTGTAATCAAAAGAATCTTTATGTCAGATAACTTATTGATTATAAGTCTTTTGCACAAAAAAACACCACCGGAGAACCGGTGGTGTTAATTATTTCTAATTATTTCTTGTTAACTGCATCCTTCAGAGCCTTACCAGCTTTGAACTTAGGAGCTACAGAAGCAGGAATCTTGATTGTAGCGCCAGTCTGAGGATTCTTACCATTTCTAGCTGCTCTCTTAACAGTCTCAAATGTTCCGAAGCCAACAAGCTGAACCTTGTCCTTCTTCTTAAGAGCCTTTGTTACTGTGTCAACGAAAGCCTTTACTGCTGCGTCGGAGTCCTTCTTAGAAAGACCAGTTTCCTTTGCAATTGCATCAACTAATTCGCTCTTGTTCATTTTGTTTTCCTCCACTCTTGGATTTATTTTTTTATGAACTGTACTCTGTTGGACCCTGCCAACAAACTTATTTTACTGCTATTCTACGTAATTTACAACATAAAAATGCGATATTTTCTAACTTTTTTAAATTTTTTTCTCTCAAATCCTCATAATCAGTGATTTTTATGGTCTATGTATCCTTTTTTACTGATTTTATGACACTTTTAGCAGTACATTTATCATCAAAATCTTATGTTTACTAAATGAATATTTTAACTTCTGGACAAATAGGGTGCATTTTAACGCATTATTCGTCTTCAAGTTCATCTTGAAGAATAAAACATTTGATTGATTCGACAAGGGATTTTAAATGATACTTTAAGATAAATACAGCATCATTGTAATCATGATACTCGTACTTGATAACATCCAAAAGCGGATAGACATACTTTTCTGTTTCTTCTATATATTCTATAACCTTTTCTCTGGAAAAGGCATTTGACATGGTAGATACATTATTAACTCGGTCGAGCGCTTTTACTATAGCAGCCGTACTGTCTTTGGCTATACCGGCAAAATACTCTTCTATTGACTGATCCTTACGCTTTGTTAGTCTGTCTACGCAGTCACGGATCTCCTGTGGAAAAGGAAGTTCTGAAGGCTCAACATCACAGTCTTCACATATATCATGAAGCATTGTTACAGCAAGAACTTTATCTTCTTTAATTCCAAGTGCATGTGCCTGACACGCCATCATAAGTGGGTGAATAATATAAGGGATCTGAGCTTTTTTATTGAACCTGTTGGTCTTTCTCATAGCTCCGCGATGCTTTTCAATAGAATATTCAAGAGCCAGGTCAAGATTTTCCAGATGCTCTGCTTTTGCAGCCTTCTTAAGGCGCTTGTACATATTGTTTTCAGAAAAGATCTTATCTAATACTTGCATATGAACACATATCTCCTCTATAACGGATCTACGGTGCTCTATAAGTATAACAATTTAAGTATTTTTACGTCAACTTTCTACATAATTAATACTTTTTATCCGATAAAGCAAATGGAGTGTTTTTGTTTAAAGTCAGTTCGTCAACATGTAATTTTGAGGCAGATAATGAACGAGAAACCATCCCGCATACTATCAAACACAAAAATATATCTTCTTTTTATTATCACAACCGTACTTCTCATCCTGGCAGCCGTTTTTATTGATAATCTCAACTACAGGCTGTTTTCAGGTGATGCCTTAAATTATACTTCAGGCTGGACTATATCTGTTGATCATGATGTTTCAGACATCACAGATCTTAATGACTACTATTTTGAGTGTAAAGCCTACAAAACAATTATCAGCATCAAAAACACCATTCCTAAAGGTATTTCAAAATTTTCTACCATAAGCCTGCCTATATATCTGAGCGCTATAGATGTTTATATTTCCAATAAGCTAGTTTATTCTTACGGGGCAGATTTATATAACAAAAAGCAACTGGTTGGTAGCGGACTCCATTTCATCACTCTGCCTACTGATTGTTCCGGAGAAAATATCAATATAGTTATTCGTCCAAGTCAGGATGATGCCTTTTCAAGGCTTAACAACATACAGATAATTGATACTAAGGACGTATATTCTCTTTATATAAAGCAGCAAACAGGACGTTTTTTTGTATCTGTTTTCCTATTTACTTTTGGCCTGATCTTAATCGTTGTTGGCACATGTATCACTATTTATTTTAAAAACCTGAGCACAATCATCTTTATTGGTCTATTGTCAGTATCAGTAGGCTTATGGACATTGACATCCTCTTTCACCAACCAGGTTCTTCAACCTAATCTTTTGGTCAATACATTTATCGAGTATTTTTCTCTTTATTTAGCCCCATTATGCTTTCTCCTATATCAAAAGACATTTTACTCTTTCATCAATAAGCCCATGAGGATATACTATATCATCAATACCTCAATATTAGCCCTTTTCAACTTGATAATGCCAATCCTTCATTTTGCTAACATTTATCATATATCTGAAGGACTATACATTTTCTTTGCTATATGTGTGCCAATCATTCCATTTATAATACTACTTACAGTAAGACCATCTTCGATGTCAAAAGATACAAAGCAGATTTTTACAGCCGGAAGCATTATAATTCTCCTTACATCCATCGTTGATATGTTAAGACATTTCATACTCACTTTCATTAGTGTTTCCAATACATACGATTTAGGTTCTCTTCTTCCTTATGGAACCTTCTTCTTTATGGTTACACTGATCGTCGGATATAATATACAAATTTATAAATCAGTAGCTGTTGAATTTGAGAAAAGAACATTTGAAAAGCTTGCCTATACCGATTCCCTGACAAAGCTTGGTAACAGAGCAAAAGCCGACAAAGATATCGTCGGTTATGAAAAGAGCAAAGAGGAATACGCAATAATATCGCTTGATCTTAATGGTTTAAAACAAGTTAATGATTCCTTGGGACATGATCTTGGCGACAAACTACTTATCACGTTTGCAGAGATTCTGACCGAAGTCTTCGGATCATTTTGTCAGATATACCGTTTTGGCGGTGATGAATTTATGGTCCTTTTAAATGATGCAGATTTTGATAAGGTGTCTTATTGCATAACCAACATGATATCTCTTGAAGAGAAAAAATCTAACGAGTTACCTTTCAAGATCGATACTTCCTTCGGTATTGCCAGAAGCAGTGAAATACCTGATAATGATACCTTTTCTGTCTACAAGCTAGCCGATAGCAGAATGTACGAAATGAAACTTGCAAACAGTAAGTTCAGGCATTAGAGATTGACTCAATAAGTCGAAACGTCATTTGTCTTTTAGTTAGTGCGTTTAAAGTCCTTTTAAATAGTTTTGTTATCTTATTTTTGACTTGTGCAGTCTATACCCAAATTGTCCACATAATAAACTTCTGGACAATTTGGGTATATTTATTTCTATTTCATCAAAGCCGCATAAATACTGCATTCTAATTTAACTTATGGACATTTTGGGTGTCTAACATACGGACATTTAGGGTGCGTTAGTATTTTATTATGGACAATTAGGGTACATAAACAGTTGTATAAGAAGTGCACATTATAACTTATGGACAAAATGGGTGCAGCAAAACACCTAACCCATCCAGTAAATATGCTTATTTGAATAAACTTATGGACATTTTGGGTGTTTTATTTAGTGGACATTTGGGGTGCCCCCTATTTGTCCATAATTATTATTCTATACCTTTCTAACTTGCTCTTAGAACCAGTATCAATTTCTTAAAATAATCCTCTAGTTGCTGGATTTATCGATGTTTAATAGTACTAACTTCTGTCAAATAGGGTTTAACACTCATTCTTTATTCTGTATTCCTCATATATTTCTCTAAACTTCTGACATTTAGGGTACAAATTATGCTTAAAAAAATATGCTTTTTATTTATACTATGCTTAGAAATAATTACTTACTAAGATCACATATTACAAAAGTTTATTTAATGGACAAAAAGGGGGTCTTTTTCAACCCTAAATGTCAGAATATTACTTGATTTGATTAACTTATGGACTGATTGGGTTTTTCTTTTTGGAACTTCTGGACTATTTGGGTCATCATCAAAGTTGTTGTTTATTTATTATTTGATTAATAACAACAAGTTATTTTATTAATTAATAAATGCTGGAAGCCGTATAAACACTGCATTTTTACTTTCTTATGATGGACAAAAAAGGGGCAGAATCTGACATTTAAGGTGTTATATCTGGCATAATAGAGTTTAAATCATGGACAATCTGGGTGTTAATATTTTGATCTTATTATGGCAGATTAGGGTACTACTTTAAGCGGAATCGGATTTAATTTATGGACAATTTGGGGGATATTTATTTTTTTCTGACTTTTGGGGTGTTATTCTGACAAAATGGGTGTTATAATCTAACTTGGTAAGTCTGACATATAGGGTTTTGTTCTGACAAAAAGGGTGTCGGGACATCAAGAGGGGGTATT